>CAYXVW010000013.1:0-20072 GCA_964468695.1 uncultured Balneolaceae bacterium
GGCCCGACGGGCGATATCAGCTGCTGGAAAATATAGAAGCCAATCAGACTCTGACGTTGAACTATGAAGATGCCCAATCCAATAATCAGAAAGAAGAAAAAACCGGAAGGAAGTCACGGACATCGATGTTTGAGGCCAGCGATTTAGGGATTGATTTTGAACACCGGGAAAACGGCTATGTGGATTTCAATAACGAGCCGCTGCTTCCTTATATGCTGTCACGGTTAGGTCCGGGAGCGGCAGTGGGAGATATTAATAATGACAATCGCGAAGATATTTATTTGGGAGGGGCAACGGGACAAGCCGGTAAGCTTTTTGTACAACAGAAAAACGGGACTTTCCGGGAATCCGAGGGTGCACAACCCTGGCAGAGTGATAAATTGTATGAAGATACCGATGCCCTCTTTTTTGATGCCAACGGGGATGGCAGGCAAGATTTATATGTAGTCAGCGGAGGTAATAGTTATCCCCCGGCTTCGGAACAGCTTCAGGATCGGCTGTATCTTAATAGCGGGAATGGGAATTTTGTAAAGTCGGATAATATGTTGCCTAGAATGTATACCAGCGGTTCTGTAGTTAAAGCCGCCGACTACGACGATGACGGAGACCAGGATCTATTTGTGGCGGGGAGGCATGTGCCGGGACAATATACCAGGGTGGCCCAAAGCTATATCCTGCGGAATGACGGGGATACGTTTACAAATGTAACCGAAAATATTGCCCCGGAACTGGTTAACCCGGGCCTGCTTACGGATGTCGTGTGGGCCGATTTCAATAATGATGGTGATATGGATTTGGTAACAACCGGAATTTGGATGCCGGTAAGCTTTTTTGAAAATAATGACGGTCAATTTCAAGATGTTACATCTTCGCTAGGGATGGATCAGCATATCGGCTGGTGGCAGAGCATAGAAAAGGCTGATTTGAATAACGACGGGGATATAGATTTTGTAGTCGGTAACCTTGGAATGAATTTTCTATATAGTACCACCGGGGAGCAATCCATAGAAATGTTGGTGAATGATTTTGACGGGAACCAACAAGACGATGCCATTATAACGGTTGAGAAGGAAGGGCAATACTTTCCGCTTCTCGGTATGCGAAGTATGTCAAACCAACTCCCAAAGCTTGCCCGGGAATTCTCTTCATTTGAGGAGTATGCATCCTCCAGTCTTTCAGATATGTTTGGGCAGGATGTAGTAGAGGCAGCCCAGTTATATACGGCCAACTATTTTGCTAATTCTCTTATAGTTAATGAGGGTGGGGACAGCTTTTCTTTGGAATCCTTACCCAATAAAGTACAGCTTTCTTCTCAAAAGGATGTTGCGATATTTGATATAAATGGTGATGACCATTTGGACTTGGTAGCAGGAGGAAATATTTATAATACCAATCCCGAGGTTGCTCCGGACAATGCCGGAAATGGGTCAATATTATTAGGAGATGGCAATCATAATTTTACTCCTGTTTCATCTTTCAAAAGTGGATTGCTAATTCACGGTAATGTCCGAAAGCTGCTTCCGATTAAAGCCTCAGATAATGAATACATTATTGTTGTTAATAACGATGACGAACCAGAGCTACTGAATATTGGAACTGATTCCAATAAAAGTATTCCATCAAACCTAAAGGTAATGGATAATCCCTAACCATTATTTTGTTTGCATTATTTTTTAATTAAGTGGAAAAATATTTGAATAAGATTCTGCAAATAATATTTTCTTTGTGGTGGATGGACAGGGAACAAGCGTATTAGTATCAGAAGCTTGAGGGAATAAGTATCACTTACCAAGCTTTCGAAGGGTATGGTATATTAATATTCCGTTTCCCAATGGTAACATTTGTATCGGGTTAACAATAAAATTATGAAAAAATCGCGCAAAGAATTTTTAAGGGATAGGGTATTATTAATGGTTGGATCAGCGATTGGGATATTACCTTCGAAATGGATAGAAGTTTCTGCCACTAATTATAAGGATGTCGATACAATATGGATCAACTATAAACCATTGGTGTCCTTGGAATGACTTTGGTGTTTTTGAGCTGGAAGTCTAATCTATCCGATGAAGTATTCTAATTACCGGGTTACGGGCAAATAAAAGTGTCAGATATAATTTTGGAAATCCTATTTGCTATCGGTTATATCAAAGAATTGGCGGAAGGGATAAAAAGTAGCTTCTGAGAAGTAACTCAGACATTCCCTGTTATGCTGGTCGACCTGCTGGTTATTTTTACATCTGTTTAATCAAAAACGACAACTGAAATATATAGAAAACACATGATGAAATATTTAAAGTTTATTCCGGTACTCCTTCTGATGTTTTGTGTCTGCTTTCAATATCAGTCGGAAGCACAAACAATACCCAAAGAACGGCTCATTGCTTTAACGCCGGAGTGGGAGGGAGAACGCTTTGATGACGGCCGCCCCAGGGTCCCCGACAATATTCTTGAGCGCATGGAGCACGTGACAATTGAAGAAGCGTGGGGCATTATTCGGGGAGAAGGCTATCATAACCAGTTTGAGGGCGGTAAATGGGAGATCCTGCATCCCGAAGAACCAATTGTGGGCAGGGCCTTGACGGCGACCTATACGCCGGCGCGGCCTGCGGTACAGGAACAAATTGTCGCCCAGGGCGAAGAGGCAGGGCGTTCTGGTCCGCCTAATACCTGGCCTATCGATATGCTCGAACAGGGTGATGTCTATATTGCGGATGGCTATGGGAAGGTGAAAGATGGCACGCTGATCGGGGATCGGCTGGGAAATACCATATACGCCAATTCCGGTAATGGAGTGGTTTTTCACGGTTCCTCCAGGGATCGGGAAGGACTGTCAGAAATCGAAGGCTTTAATGCCTTTGTTCGCGCCTGGCATCCCTCATTTATTCAGGAAATGATGCTTATCGGATTGAATACCCCTACACGCATCGGTTCTGTTACAGTTATGCCGGGCGATGTGGTATTGGCCAAGAAAGAAGGAGTGATTTTTATTCCTGCACACCTGGCAGAGAAAGTGGTCGATCAGTCTGAGATTATTCGCACCCAGGATACCTTTGCACACCAGCGGGTCCGTGAAGGGAAGTATACCGCCGGACAAATGGATACCGAATGGACGGAAGCTATTGAAGAGGATTTTAAAAACTGGGTGGAAGAAAATACCAAGTATCTAAAAGAGGAGGTAGGTATTAGCCAGGCGACAATAGATAGCATATTAGACGAGTAACTATTTAATATACAACTATTATTATAACCATAAGGGGATTAGAGATATAGGATTATGAAAAATAATAAATCAGATAAAAAGGGAACTGATCGTCGCGATTTTTTAAAGAAGGCCGGAATGGGAGGACTTGGACTTGGTTCCCTGCTGATGGCTCCCTATCGAAACCAGATTGAACATGCGACTTCCGGAGTTAACCGGAACTCAGCTCCATCGGATCTGGAGATTACGGATATGCGTATTGCCGAGATTGATGGCATTCCTTTTCGAACTCCGATCATTCGCATCGATACCAACCAGGGAATATCGGGATTCGGAGAAGTGCGGGATGCCGGAGATCCACGCTATGCACTGATGTTAAAAAGCAGAATTTTAGGCGAAAATCCCTGTAATGTTGAAAAGTTATTTAAGATTATCCGCCAATTTGGCCATCATGGGCGCCAGGGTGGTGGGATTTCCGGGGTAGAAACAGCTCTGTGGGACCTTACAGGGAAAGCATATGGCGTACCGGTATACCAGCTGTTGGGCGGAAAATATCGTGACCGGGTGCGTCTTTATGCTGATACAGCAGGGGCGGATGATCCCCATGTTTTTGCGAAACGGATGCAAAAAACGCGCGTTGATAAGGGTTATACCGCTTTAAAGATGGATATCGGTATTGGCTTAGTGGCCGATATACCGGGAGCATTAACCAATACGCAGGCCCATGCGCCGGTGGGAAGTCGCGACCTTCAAAGTCAGTATTCGGGCACGCCTGGAGAATACGGACAAATTGATCACCCATTTACTCGTATTCAGATTACGGAAAAAGGACTTGATGCTCTTGAGGAATATGTTCAGGTAATGCGGGATACCATCGGTTATGAAATACCATTGGGAATTGATCATACCGGGCATTTTGATACCGACGAAGCTATCAAGCTGGCCCGCCGCCTGGAGCCCTATACCCTGGCCTATATGGAGGATATGGTTGCCTGGAAATGGATTGACAAATGGAAAGAAATCACGGATGCGACTACCACGCCGACTATGACTGGCGAAGATATTTTTGGCCTCGAAGGAGGATTTAAAGAAATAATCGACAAGCAAGCTGTAAATATGGTCCATCCCGATCTGGGATCGGCCGGCGGAATATTAGAAACAAAGCGTATTGGAGATTATGCCGAGCAGGGCGGGTTGGCAATGTATCTGCATTATGCCGGATCTCCTATCGGATTTTTTGCTTCGGTCCATGCGGCAGCTGCTACCCAGAATTTTGTAGCCCTCGAGCATCATTCTGTTGAAAACGACAACTGGTACAGCCTGATATCGGATGATACTGTTGTATTTGATGAAGGTTATGTGCCGGTACCGGAAAAGCCGGGATTAGGTTTCGAGCTCAATATGGAGGCAATTAAAGAGAATCTAACTGATGAATCCGGATTCTTTGAACCTACTCCGGAATGGAACGAAGCCCGGTCATGGGATAGGCTATGGAGTTAACCTTAACCTATCATTCGATTCGCATCATTTCTCTAATGAGCCATGAGGTAGGGGTAACGGTGAAAATTATACCGGTCTATCGTGACTCAATCCGAAAAAACTGCATAAAAAATTAAAGATATAAACTCACTTATTGATGAAGAACATATATAAAGTACTTCTGTATCTAAGTCTCGGCTGCTTTATCTCGTTATTTTTGCTGTATTTGTTGGGTTATGGTGCCGGAGCGATAGGTCCGATTATGGTATTCATGTTTGTGTCGCTGGCACTGGGTGTTCGGGGAACGGATACCATATTTAAGTCCTTTGCCTTCTCCATATGGATTTTTGCCTCTGTCACTTTTGCCATGTTTTACCCGGGGCTCATTGTAGAGGTCGGCGGTTTTGATACCAGCCAGCTCATCGTACCGCTTATTCAGCTTATCATGTTTGGAATGGGCACCCAGCTAAGCCTGCAAGATTTTGCTGGGGTCTTAAAAAAGCCACGCGGCGTACTGGTGGGACTGATTTGTCAATTTTCCATCATGCCTATAGTAGGTATCAGCCTGGCATTGTCGTTTAATTTTCCAGCTGAAATTGCCGCCGGTGTCGTGCTTATTGGCTCATGTCCGGGTGGGGTGGCTTCCAACGTGATGGCCTTTATAGCGGAAGCTGACCTGGCCCTGTCAATTACCCTTACGGCCGTGGCAACGATGGTCTCCCCGTTTATGACTCCTTTTCTTATGCAGTTGCTGGCTGGTCAGTTTGTGCCGATTGATGCTTTTGGAATGATGCTCAGCATTTTGAATATGATTATCCTGCCCATTGTAGTAGGGTTGCTGTTTAATCATTTCCTGCACGGCAAAGCCAAATGGCTGGACGATATTATGCCGGTAGTTTCGATGGTCGGTATTGCGGTCATTATTACGGTCATTACTGCTGCGGGCCGCGATTCACTGGTCTCCATAGGCATGCTGTTGATATTAGCGGCCATCATACACAATGCCGCCGGTTATTTATTTGGCTATTGGGGTGCCAGGTTAATGGGTATGGATGAAAAATCCTGTCGGACCATTGCCTTTGAAGTTGGAATGCAGAACGGGGGTATGGCCTCGGGACTGGCTGCGGAAATGGGCAAGATTGCCACTGTAGGTTTGGCACCGGCCGTCTTTGGACCATGGATGAATGTTTCGGGATCCACACTGGCCAACTGGTGGCGCCGTAAGGCACTAAAAAAAGAAGATACGGAAAAGGCCAATGTTAATGCAGCCGGCATCCAACAGCAGGCAAATGAAATAAATAGTTAATCCAAGGATTAGTCAGTAATCATACATACCTATTAATTTAAAGGGCATCATACATATATGAAGGATAGTAAAAAAGGAAATAGCCGCAGGAATTTTCTTAAGAATATGGGGATAGGAGGACTGAGTATGGCCGGGATGTCGATGCCATTTATAGGAGATCAGGTAGCGTATGCAACGCAAAACGTAAAACGAAATTCCAGTCCTTCTGATCTGGAAATTACGGATCTCCGGGTAACCCGCGTGCTTAGAACGCCAATTATAAGAATCTATACCAATCAGGATATAGTAGGACACGGGGACGTGCGTGATATTGGAGATTATCGCTATGCCCTAATGCTTAAAAGCCGCATTCTGGGTGAAAATCCTTGCAATGTCGAGAAGCTCTTCAAAATTATAAGTCAATTTGGTCACCACGGTCGTCAGGGCGGTGGGGTTTCGGGCGTAGAAACAGCACTGTGGGATCTGGCCGGAAAGGCTTACGGCGTGCCGGTCTATCAGTTACTGGGTGGCAAATACCGGGATAAAGTTCGTATTTATTGCGATACGACCATGTCGCAGGATCCACAAGAGTATGCCCGGCGCATGCAGGAGCGGGTTGATGCGGGCTACACTTCCCTAAAAATGGATATCGGTATTAACTTGATTGAAGATATGGAAGGAGCCCTTGTTAATGCCGAATTCTGGAAAAATCAGCCAGGTGGACTAAGTGGATGGAATCGTATACCCGAGAGCTACGCAAACACCGAACATCCCTTTACCCGGGTTCAGGTAACTGAGAAGGGGATTGACAAACTGATGGAATACATCGATGTCATGCGCTCACAAATTGGTTATGAAATTCCCATGGGTACAGATCATTGGGGACATTTTGGAGTAAATGAAGCTATAAAACTGGCCCGCGCCGCCGAGCCTTATAACCTGGCCTATATGGAAGATCTGATCCCATGGACCTATACCGACCAATGGCAGAAAATAACCGAATCAACGACTACTCCTACGCAGACTGGCGAAGATATTTATATGCTCGATGGGGGCTTTAAAGAGCTCATCGATAAGCAGGCGGTCAATGTCATTCATCCCGACCCCGTTGGTTGCGGAGGATTATTAGAGACCAAAAAAATAGGCGATTATGCTCAGCAGCATGGTATCCCGATGCAGTTACACCATGCTTCCTCACCGGTGTCATTTTTGGGAGCAGTTCATGCCGCTGCTGCTACCGAAAACTTTCTCTGGCTGGAGCATCACTTTGTGGATACCCCTTGGTATGATGATCTGGTAACAGGGGTAGAAAAGCCGATTGTGCAGGATGGATACGTTCCCGTCCCTGAAAAACCGGGTATAGGCGTTGAGCTTAACGAAGAGGTGGTCAAAGAACATATGGATCCTGAAATCGGATTTTTTGAACCCACCCCGGAATGGGACGAGTCGCAATCATGGGATCGTTTGTGGAGTTAAGTTGCAAATCCTGATGATCAATCATAAAAGCGGGTATATACAATTATTGTAATAAATAGGGCAGAATGGATATCTGATGTTTCAGATAGTCAATTTTATTACAGCCCCTAAATAGAAAATTCAGATTTTGAGGAATATTTATGGAAACAGATAAATGGAGGAGAATGATATTCACTGGATTGAGCATAGTATTGACTATGTTTTGGGTTGCTAGCTGCCAGAATCAAGAGACAAAACAAAACACAGGTGACGATTCTCAATACTCAAACATTGCTGCGGAGATTGATAGTGTGCTGACTGATCAGTACCAACTATGGTATCCCCGTACGGTTGATGAGGAGTATGGCGGTTTCCTGAGTCGTTTTACCTACGATTGGCAGCCCGAGGGACCGCAGGATAAATTTATAGTCACACAAGCGCGACATGTTTGGGCCAGCTCTAAAATTGCGCATACGGATGAAAATCACTCGGAAATGGAAAAGTATGGCGAACACGGCTATCAATATCTTAAAGATGTGATGTGGGATCAGGAGCACGGAGGTTTTTATGATATGGTCAGCCGCGAGGGAGAAGTTATAACGGAAGAAGATGGGAGCGTCCGGAAGCAACTATACGGAAATGCTTTCGCCATTTATGGACTGGCTTCCTATTACCAGCTCTCGGGAAATGAAGAAGCACTGCATTTAGCACAGGAAGCTTTCCAATGGTTGGAAGAGGGAGCATATGATAGCAAACACGGCGGGTATTTTAATGATCTTAACCGCGAAGGTCAGCCTGTTGGTTCAGCGTTTCCTAAAGATTATAACAGTAGCATCCACATGCTTGAAGCACTGGCGGAACTGCACCAGGTATGGCCGGACAGTTTGGTTCGGGAGCGGCTTCATGAAATGTTCCGCATTGTACGAGATACTATTGTTACCGATAAAGGATATATGAACCTGTACTTTGCGGAGGATTGGTCGCCCATTGTTTATCAGGATTCTTCGAGAGAAGTTCAGAAAGAGAATCTGGATGTCGACCATATTACCTTTGGACACGATATTGAAACGGCTTTTTTGCTTCTGGAGGCTGCTCATTCCCTGGAGTTTAGCGCCGATTCTACGTTGCCACTTGCCAAGAAGATGGTCGATCACACTATTGATTATGGATGGGACGAAGAGAACGGCGGGATTTACGACTATGGCTACTACTTTCAGGGAGACGATTCACTAACGGTAACCCAGACTTCCAAAGAGTGGTGGTCGCAGGCCGAGGCCCTGCACTCTTTGCTCATCATGGCCCGATATTTTCCCGATGATCCCCGGAACTATTTTGATCGGTTTACCAGGCAATGGGAATATATTAAACAGTATATGCTTGATCCGGAATATGGCGGATGGTACAGAAGTGGAATTGATGAAGATCCAAAGGCGGAAAAATCAACTAAAGCTTCAATATGGAAAGGAAATTATCATACGGTGCGATCTCTGCTCAGATCCAGAGATATTCTCAGAGAAATGAACAGCAGTAGGAATATCGAATAGGTAAGGGATGGTAAACAGATGAATTATTGTAAGTTTTTATTTTTTGGACGGTATTGGAGTTGCCTCTTACTGATCATGGTTTTGGTTAGCTGTCAGTCAGCGCCGGAACGCAATGGCTGGGAAGTGTATAAGGCGGATTCCAAAAGCAGCAGCTATTCTCCACTGGATCAAATAAATAAAGAAAATGTAGACCAGCTGGAGGTTGCCTGGACCTACCGTACTAATGATTTGGATGAAGATTCCTATTCTACCATTGAAACGAATCCCATTGTTGTAGATGATATATTGTATGGTGCTTCTCCGCTGCTAAAGGTATTTGCACTTGATGCTGCCACGGGGAAAGAACTATGGAGTTTTGATCCTTTTGAGGATGACAGGGCCAGCGGATATATGCGATCGGTAGTGTACTGGGAGGATGGGAATGATAAGCGCATTCTGTTTTCTGCCGGAACGAACCTTTTTGCGGTCAATGCGGAAACCGGGAAATTAATAACTAGCTTCGGGGATGAGGGGAAAGTAGATTTAAACGCAGGGTTGGGGAGAGATCCCGATGAAATTTCCGTTAAAGCTTCTTCTCCCGGCATTATCTATGAGGATTTATTGATCATGGGTTCGACGGTAGGAGAAGGGTATGGATCCGCACCGGGCCATATCCGGGCCTATAATGTCCGGTCGGGCGAAAGAGCATGGATTTTTCATACCATTCCTCAGTCCGGCGAACCGGGTTCTGAAACCTGGGCAGGAGGTCCACCCGATTCGCTTTCCCAAAGAGGAGGAGTAAACAACTGGGCGGGAATGAGCCTGGATGAAGAGCGGGGCATTGTTTATATCCCCCTCGGATCGCCAACATATGATTTCTATGGGGGCGACCGGCTTGGAAAGAATCTCTATGCCAATTCCCTTTTGGCACTGGATGCCGCAACCGGTGAATATGTATGGGATTACCAGACCGTACATCACGATTTATGGGATTATGATCTGCCTGCACCACCCAACCTGGTTACCTTAGAGAAGGAGGGTAACGAAATAGATGCTGTAGCACAGGTATCAAAATTAGGTTTTACTTATGTATTTGATCGTGAGACCGGAGAGCCTGTTTATTCTATTGAAGAACAACCGGTCCCCGGTTCTAATATTGAAAGCGAAGAGACATGGCCGACGCAACCCTTCCCTTCCAAGCCAGAACCTTTTATAAGACAAGAGCTTACAGAAGAGGATTGGGCGAATCGGTCCGCAACCGTATATGATTCGGTCAGTACAAAATTTAATGAATATCGCTATGATGGTCTGTTTACCCCTCCCGATCCGAAGGGATCCATTGTCTTCCCCAGTACCCGGGGAGGAGCGAATTGGGGCGGAGCTGCCTATGATCCGAATTCGGATTTGTTGTTTATCAATGCAAATGAGACTCCCGAAATTTCTACCGTAAAAAAAGTGGATCAGGATTTTGCTCCGGGTAAGTCGCTCTATGAGCGTGGAGAAAGTTTTTATAACCAGAATTGTGCCAATTGCCACGGGGCTGACCTGGAAGGACAGCATCAAATATATCCCCCCCTGGATAATATTAGTGAGGATTATTCTAAGAAGGAGGTTTTGACGATTATTGAGGAAGGCGGAGGGATGATGCCGGCATTTCGGAATATTACAGAAGAGGAGAAGAGCGCTATTATCGCTTTTCTCTTTAATGCAAAAGGAGAGGAACCTAATAGCAGGAATTCCGTTCATGAAACGGAAGATATTGACGAAAATACCGGGCGGCATATCAATTTAACAGCCTATAGCAAATTTGAAGGACCTGATGGTCTTTCTGCTATAAATCCTCCCTGGGGAACATTAAATGCAATCGATTTAAACACAGGTGAAATAGCTTGGCGCATACCTCTGGGCACACATCCGGACGTTGAAAATGAAGAGCCGACCGGCATGGAGAGCTGGGGCGGACCTATAGTTACAAAAGGTGGCCTTGTATTTATTGGAGCAACAAAAGACCGAAAATTCCGGGCTTACGATAAAGAAACGGGGGAATTGCTATGGGAGACCATCCTTCCAACCGGGGGATTTGCCACTCCCTCAACCTATATGAGCGATGGGAAACAGTATGTTGTCATTGCTGCGGGCGGGGGAAGAGGAACGACTCCCGGTGACTATTATAAAGCTTTTGCGTTGCCGGAGAAAGAGGAATGATTAAAGACCAATTTTTCAGTCTTTTGTATTTATTAACTGAGAGTTATGGAGAATGAGTAATTTAGGGAATCAAGTTGATTGTTTCCATGAAATTGATAAATTAAAAGGACTTAACCGTAAGATAATATTGAGCTTAACTAATATTCTCGCACCTATTGGAATAAATCTTTACTAATTGTGAAATCTGCTAAAAAAATTGATCCCTTTCCTGACGACCAACAGTTGGTGGAGCGTATCTGTGATGGAGATAAGGAAGCTTTTGAAAAACTATTTCGGAAGTACTATTCGGGATTACAGCGTTTTCTATGGGGATACGTGAAAAATGAACAGATTGCAGAAGATTTGGTACAGGAAGTGTTTGTACGCATATGGGAGAATCGATATAACTTAAATCCTGATGAGAAGATAAAAACGTATATTTATAAGGTCGGACGTAATCTTGCCATCGATCATACCCGTCATAAAAAAATTGTTCGAAAGTGGGAAGAAGAGAAAAAAGCTCTTCACTCTTTTTCAGATCTTCAAAAGAAAATTGATGATAAGCTGCACAAAAAGCTTATGCTAAAAGAGGTTAAAAAGGCTATTGAAGAGCTTCCGGAGAGACGCCGACTGGTGTTTATTCTTAGCCGATATCAGGATATGTCATACAAAGAAATTGCCGAGCAACTGGATATATCCGTTAATACAGTGGATACACAAATATGCAGAGCATTGAAGACTTTGCGCGATAAGTTTTCCTCCTTCCTTTAAAGGCCTCTTATCAAACAATTATTTTAGGGTAAGTTAAGTAGTTAGTAAGCAAACATGGGAGATGTGAATGATATACAAAAGGTAAAAGGGGAGGGTAAAAAAATAGCAGCCATCCTTTCACAGAGTGGCTGCTATATATCATCTACAGACGGCTATTACCCCATTTGTACTTCTAATGTAATTGTCAGGCTTAAAGCAGTCAATAGCTATAAATAAGTATTTTGGATACGTATAATTACGTAGATGCCTTATATTCATGTTGAAACCAGCTTATTCTTAAGAGCAAAGCGAACTAAATCAGCGATATTTTTTAATTCAAGCTTTTCCATCAGGTTCGATCGATGAGTATCAACGGTACGGGGACTAATGTAAAGTTCTTTGGCAATCTCTTTGCTGGTCATTCCCTGGACGATAAGCTCAAGGATTTCCCGCTCACGTTTTGTCAGATCGGTTTCTACTTTGGGCGGGGCAATCGTCTCCTTATTTAAAAATGAGTCGGTAATCATGTCAGAGATCGGTGGACTAAAAACGCGCTGGCCTCTCATTATAGCTCGTATGCCGTGCAGGATATCCGATTTATCGGTGTCCTTAAGAAGATATCCATCAACCCCGGCCTCAAGGACATCAGCCAGTTTTTGGCGGTCAATATGCATGGAAAGGATTAATATTTTAACGTCCGGATCAAGGCTGCGAATAATCCTGGCCGTTTCAATGCCATCTTTGTCAGGCATGCCAATATCAAGCAGGCACACATCTGGCTGGGTTTGCTCGAACAATTTGAGACATTCTTCACCCGTGGATGCTTCTCCCACTACGGTAATATCGTCAGCAGAAGATAGATAAGTACTTATACCAAAACGGACGATCTCGTGATCTTCCGCAATAAGGATAGAAATTGGAGCCATGGAGAACTCTCGCTTTAGATGATACCAACTTGGACTTTATTTATTGACAAAGTAATTAAAGTGGTGCAGTAAGAGAAGCGCTGAAAGATGAAATTATTCTAATATTGTGAAATTTGAATATCAGTAAGCGATTGGTCTTCATAATACTTATTTTCCAAGCTTCTTAACGAGATCATAAATTTAGCAAAAGGTAGTTTTACTTATGGCGTGGAGACGAACCCACAACTGTGGAGAATTGGGAATTGAAAATACTGGTGATGAAGTTGTTTTAAATGGATGGGTTGATACCCGTCGCGATTTGGGAGGTGTAATATTCATTGATCTGCGGGATCGATATGGCATCACGCAAATTGTATTTAATGAAGTGGATAAGAAGCTCCACGAAAAGGCCGAGCAGCTGCGCACTGAATATGTTATTGGCGTTAAGGGTGTGGTTGATAAGCGGGATGACGAGAATGTTAATCCCGATCTTGATACGGGAGATATCGAAATTATCGTTAAGGAATTAGAAATCTATTCAAAGGCGGAAACTACTCCTTTTGAGATAAAGGAAGATATTGAAACCGGGGAGGAAATAAGGCTGAAATATCGCTATCTGGATCTACGACGACCGGATATTCAGCAAAATATGATCCTTCGGTCTGATTTTTATCAGACGGTTCGGTCGTTCTATCACGAGCACAATTTCCTGGAGGTGGAGACACCCGTATTGATGAAAAGCACACCCGAAGGCGCGCGTGATTACCTGGTGCCCAGCCGGGTCAATGCCGGAAAATTCTTTGCGCTGCCCCAGAGTCCCCAGACCTATAAGCAGTTGTTGATGGTTTCGGGCTTTGATCGCTATTTCCAAATTGTAAAGTGTTTTCGCGATGAAGATCTCCGGGCAGATCGTCAACCTGAGTTTACCCAGATCGATGTGGAAATGTCTTTCGTCAATGAGGAAGACATTATGGAATCAACTGAGCAGATGATGACAAAGCTGATGAAAGAAACGATTGGCCGGGATGTTGAGCCTCCTTTTGAGCGCATGACGTATAAGGAAGCGATGAAAACATACGGCACAGACAAGCCTGATACACGTTTTGGACTTGAATTCGCAGACTTTTCGGAGCTGGTGAAAGATTCAGAGTTTAATATATTTTCCAATACTGTTCAGGAAGGCGGTGCCGTATTGGGTATTACCGTACCCGGACAGGGTGAGATGGGTCGCGGAGCTATTGATCGACTTACGGAACGCGTAAAAGAAGAAACGGGTGCCGGGGGACTTATTTATATTAAGTTGAATGAGGAGGATGGAGTTAAGTGCAGTGTCGAAAAGTTCCTCAAAGAAGAGACCGTTGAGGCAATGGTGGAAAAAGCCGAAGCGCAGATGGGCGATCTGGTGCTAATCTTAGCGGGTCCTGCTCCTGATGTTTATACGCAAATGAGTAAGTTGCGGCTCATGATGGGAGAAGAACATAATCTTATCGATGAAGATACTTTTAATTTTTTGTGGGTAACGGATTTTCCGCTTGTTGAATGGAGTCGCGAGGATCAGCGGTATCATGCCCTGCATCATCCTTTTACTTCGCCTAAACAGGAAGATCTTGATAAGCTGGAGGATGATCCTACCCAGGTACGCTCCCGGGCGTACGATTTGGTGCTTAACGGTTATGAAATTGGTGGTGGTTCTATTCGTATTCACGATCGTGAATTACAGAAACGGATGTTTGAATTGCTGGGTATTGGAGCAGAAGAGGCCCAGGAGCGATTTGGATTTCTACTTGACGCCTTTAAATATGGAGCTCCTCCTCATGGCGGCATAGCACTTGGCGTTGATCGCATTATTATGATTCTGGCCGGAGGGAACAGTCTCCGGGATGTAATCGCCTTTCCAAAAAATCAGAAAGCCCAAAGTACCATGGATAACAGCCCCGATTATGTCGACCAGGAGCAGCTGGATGAGCTGCATATCCGCCTGAAGCGTGGGGTAGGTCCGGAAGAAAAGTAAATAAATACTAAATTTTAAAGTATAGCTATATTGAAAACCTTAGGTATTGATGGCTGCAGAGCGGGATGGATTGCTATTTCGCTGGATGAAGAACATGCAGGCTACTGGTTGGTGGAATCGGATGAACAGCTCGAGGAGTTTCTGGAAGAGTACGATCGCATTTTTATTGATGTGCCGATAGGGCTCACCAGCGAATCTTATGAGCGGGAATGTGATCGTCAATTGCGAGATGTATTGGGACCAGACTATCAGTCCAGCGTCTTTAGTCCACCTATTCGTCCGGCACTGCATGCTCCAACCTATGCCGAGGCTTCTATGACCAGTTACGAGATAACCGGTAAAAAGGTAACGATTCAGGCCTGGAATATTACGCCTAACATTAAGACGATTGACCGGTTTTTGCAGGAAAAGGAGGAGTTGCGTGAGAAGATCTTTGAGAGTCATCCGGAACTCCTCTTCCAAAAGCTAAATGGTGGTAATAGTATTCTTCAGAAAAAAGCTACTAAAAAAGGATTACGGCATCGATTAGGTCTTTTGAAGGAAAAAAGTAAGTTTGCCGATGATTTTTTCCGGGATATCAAGGAAGAGTACCGGCGCAATCAGGTCGACGAAGATGATATTGTAGATGCCATGGTTTTGGCTCTGTATGCAGGTTATTCGATCGAAGAAGATATTAAGACGCTGCCGGAAGATCCCCCTACTGATGAAACCGGTCTTCCGATGGCTATTCATTATGTTTGATGCTTCTTAATCTTCTTCTTTGAGAAGACTGTGATACTTGGTACCGGCTTTATAGACACGGTTCACTCCGTTAAAAGCTGCAATGCGGTATGCCTCGCTTAACGTCGGATAGTTCATTACCTGCTGGATAAAGTAACGTACATCTCCGTCGTAGGCGATTACGGACTGTCCCAGGTGGATGAGATTGGCTGCCTCGTCACCCAGAATATGAACGCCCAATAGTTTCAGAGAGTTAGTATCAAACACCAGTTTGAGCAAGCCTTCATCGTGGTTGGTCATATTGCTTTTCGCAATATTTTTGAAGTAGGCGCGTCCCACGGTAACATTAAAGCCTTTTTCTTTTGCTTGCTGCTCTGAGAGACCAATATTAGAAATCTCTGGAATGGAATAGATCCCATAGGGGATTTGCTCCGGTACTTCGAGGGTAGGTATGCCAAACATGTTGCAGGCGGCCAATCGTCCTTGTGAAAAAGAAGCTGAAGCCAGTCTTGGAAAACCTACAATATCGCCTGCGGCGTAAATACTGTCAATATTCGTTTTGAATGTTTCATTTACAGTCACAAAGTTATCTTCATCAGTAGTAACTCCAACATCTTCCAGTCCAATATCCTGAACATTGGGTTGGCGACTACCTATATATAGTACATGTTCGGTTTCAAGTACCTGAAGTCTGTCATCTCCGTTATTGGCCCTATATTTTACTTCTGTATTATTTAACAGAGGATTAAATTCTACTTCTTGTACAGAGATGTTATCTTTAACCGTAATACCCTTTTTATTAAGAGATCTTTGCAGATGCTCTTTAATTTCTTCATCCAGAAAGGAGAGATAATCTGTTCGCTCGCAAAGCAATGTTACCCGGGTTCCAAGGGAAGCAAAAATTGTGGCATATTCAAAAGCATTTACGCTGGAACCTACTACAGCTAATCGGCGCGGTATGTGGGTGAGGTCGAGGATTGATTTGTAATCCAGTATTTTATCGTGATCAATAGCAAAAGTGTCTGGTTGGGAAGGGGTGCTGCCCGTGCACAGGAGAATATAATCAGCGGTGTAGGTTTCGGTCGTCCCATAATGCGTAACTACATCAACAGTATGCTCATCTTTTAGTTGCCCCGTTCCGCGAGCTACATCTACATTATTTTTAATGAGGTCGTTTTTAACCTTCTGATTTTCTTTTTCTAATATTTGCTGTTTGTATTGCAGCAAATCAGCCATTTTAAAGCGTTCGTAAGGCTTTTTTGCTTCATCATCCCCAAACTGTTCATTGAATTCCAGAATGGTTTTGGCAGCTTCACGAAGCGATTTACTCGGTACCGTCCCGGTATTAATCCAGGTGCCGCCCAAATGTTCTTCATGGGATTCGACCACTAAAACCTGCTGGTCAAACTTCGAACTTTGCATGGCACACGAAAAACCAGCCGGCCCGCTGCCAATAATTATAACATTGTAATCTCGACTCATAATAATGTTTTATTATCCTAAATAATGCTTTGTGACAAGAAAAGTAAAATAGAGGAATTTGCGAAGGATTTCTCCATTTTTAATAGTTGTTTTAAAAACATTTAAAATTGGAACGAAAAAGCCGTTACTTTTGATTGAAAACTGTACAGATTAAATGCTAAATTTAATATTTTAATCTGTTTTCAGTTATTATTTTTTGTCATCACATTATTTTTAATTTAAAAATTTAAAACCATAATAATTATGGCTTACGAATTACCGGATTTACCATACGACTATGATGCGCTTGAACCACATATTGATGAGCGCACTATGAAAATTCACCACACGAAACATCACCAGGGATATACCAATAAGGTGAATGCAGCACTCGAAGGACATAAATTTGCTGATCTCCCAATTGAGAGTGTTCTCCAACGGATTAATGAAGTGCCTGAAGATATTCGCCAGGCAGTCATTAATAATGGTGGTGGATATGCTAACCATAAGCTCTTTTGGACGATTCTTTCCCCAAATGGCGGTGGCGAAGCTACCGGAGATATAGCTGATGCTATTGAGGAAGAGTTTGGGAGCTTTGCTGATTTCAAAGAAGAATTCAGTAATGCAGCAACCGGACAGTTTGGTTCTGGTTGGGGTTGGCTGTGCGTGAAATCTGACGGTAGTCTTGAAGTACTATCCACTGCTAACCAAAATAGCCCTTATATGAACGGATTAACTCCGATCTTAGGACTTGATGTTTGGGAACATGCATACTACCTGCATTACCAGAATAAGCGTGGTGATTACGTAGAAAGCTTCTGGAATCTGGTCAATTGGGACCAGGTAAATGAATATTATGCGGATGCTACCTAATTAAAGGCGGATTCGAAGAGGATCATTAAAGGAGAAGGCGTTTCGTTTACAACGGAACGCTTTTCTTCTTTAATACTTCATAATAGCATTATATTTTATACTTACATAAAAGCTGAAATAAACAAAAACTCTATTATGCAATTTGGATTAGGAACAGGCCCCGATGTTTCATGGATGCGTGAAGAACTTACGGATTTGGGAATTGAAGAACTGAAGACCGTTGATGATGTTGACCGTGCAATGAAAGAGTACAAAGAAGGCACGATGTTGATGGTCATAAATTCGGTTTGTGGTTGTGCAGCCGGTAATGCACGTCCGGCTGTTGAAATAGCGCTAAATGAATCGGATACCAAGCCGGATCATAAGGTTACGGTATTTGCCGGGCAGGACAAGGAGGCAACGGCTCGAGCCCGTGAATACTTTAGCGAATATCCTCCATCTTCACCGGCATTTGCCTATTTTAAGGACGGCGAAATCAAAGCAATGATTCCGCGCCATCGTATTGAAGGTCGAACAAAAGTGGAGATCGCTGATGATCTAAAGATGGTATTTGAAGCATTTGAAGGGGAAGAAGAGGTTTCTGAATAAGTAAGACAGGCTTTTCTTCTTACAGTACAGACTTATTTTTAATATTAAAGGCCGATGATTTTTCATCGGCCTTTTTTAAATTTATCGAGTCGAGTAATTTTATATAACTGGAGCGCAGCACAAAAACAGGGCAATTAGGTAAATTCGCGCCGTTCGTATCCTAATTAGAGGGTTCTTGCTGCATTTCTCCGAGTACCCGCTGCGTTATTTCTTTACTGCGTCGAGTATCTACCTGAGCTTTTAGCTTGGTCAGAATATTATAAAGGCCGATGTGAACTTTGGTGCTGTAAATAAAATTCTTATCACCGCGCGGCTCATTCATAATGGGCATTTCTTTGGCATAACGGTTTATCCGCTGTTGAAAGGAGGGGTCTCCAAAATCGAATTCATCATCGAGGTAGGGCATGGCAAAGGTATGGCCATAATTTTTGCAGAACTGGAAGAACTGTTCCTCCTTTTTGGGGTTGTCGGGATTCTCCTTGATGATATCCAGGCGTTTGTAGAGCTGTCGGATATCTTGCTCGTCCCCATTGATAAGGACGGGCAGGAGCTGCATATAGTTTTGAGTAAACTCTTCGTCAAACTTCTTAACGCATCCGAAATCTATGACGCCCAGGCGGTTATCATCCCGGAAAAAGAAATTTCCCGGATGCGTATCGGCATGGATAAAGTTCCGTTGTTCTACCTGGTTATGGAAAAAATCCCAAAGTAACTGTCCAAAATGGTTTCGTTTTTCCTGGGAGGGATTGGTGGCCAGAAATTCTTTCAGGTGCCACCCCTCTATATAAGTCATGGTCAGTACTTTTGGAGAGGAATAATCTTTAATCCATCGGGGAGTGATTACCTGTTCACCGGCAAATCGGTCGTGGAAGTATTCAATATACTGGCCTTCTTGCAGGTAGTCTGTCTCTTCCATCAATGTGGATTCTACTTCCTCAAAGTAGTCATCCAGATTTGCACCCCGTTTTGTAAGTCGCTTCATTAGCGATTTAGCCATTGCCAGGTCAGAATGGATGGTATTCCGAACATTCGGATACTGGATTTTGATCGCTACTTTTTGTCCGTTTTTTAATTCGGCCTCGTGTACTTGTCCTATAGAGGCTGCTGCAATAGCTTCCGGGTTAAAGTTGTTAAACAGTTTTTCGGGATAGTCCCCGAGTTCTTTTTTTATGATAGAGCGGGCCAGTGCTTTATTTATAGGAGGCACGCTGTATTGAGCTTCACTCATCACTTCGGAAAACTCATTAGGGAGGATGCCTTCATCCATACTGAGTGACTGGGCAATTTTTAAAGCAGTGCCCCGCAGCTTAGAAAATTCATTGAAAACCTGGCGGGCATTTTCGGAATGGAACTGACGTCCCTCTTCTTCGCTTTCTTTTTTTCCTACTGATTTTTTTAAATACCGTTTCGCATAGTTTGTACCTACTTTGAGGCCTGTCTTGGCAAATATTTTGCCTCTTTCAAATTTTGAAGATGGAAAATCGTTACTCATAAATTATCGTATTTCAATTTTGGATAAGAGTTGACGAACACCCGGAATCTGCTGTATAAATGTTTCTTTGTTGGTATAGATAAATTTACCGAGTTCAAATCCCTGGTCGAGAACCCTGTTATATAAAAGCTCTTGTAGAAAGTTCGT
>CAYXVW010000014.1:0-20050 GCA_964468695.1 uncultured Balneolaceae bacterium
TGCGAAGTATTTTTTGGATATCGTTTATTTCACCATCAAACTCAAAGCTATCTTCATAGTGAGTAAAATTATCAATGTGGGTTGGCCGTTTACTCTTTACTGTTTCTTCCATAATCGGACGAAAATAGGAGAGCTGAGCATGATCAATAAGCAATAATATTTCTGCTATTGACCGCTTTCCGGGAGGTTTTTCTTCATAAGGAACATTATCAATGACATATTGAAGGGCATCAGCTTCGTCCTGCAAATAAGCCGCATCTTCAACAAGTTGATTAACCTGTTCCTGAGTAATCTCTTTTTCGGTCATCATCCCGCTACCGTTCCCAATGAGATTTGGCTTCTACATTATCGTTATGCTCTTGTTGTTCAAGCATATCAACAAGAGAAAGACCGGAATTAAATTCCCGGTCACGGTCGCGCACAGAATGAATATTGTTTTCTTCCTGAAAATCCCAGAACTGTCCAAATTGCCTGTTTTTATATTCGCGAAGAAAATCGAGCCGTTCTTTCAGGTCCTCTTTGGGAACGAGTAGCCGTTCTTTATCGTAAATGGCCTCCTCCCTTGACTCAAATACGATATCGTAGTCTTTACTCATTACAATGGCTTCCTCGGGACACACTTCCTCACAATAGCCACAGTATATACAGCGCAGCATATTAATTTCAAAGAAGTCGGGATAACGCTCTTTGGGATCATCCTCATCCTCATTGGCCTGCATGCTAATTGCCAGTGGCGGACAAGCCCGGGCACAGAGTCCGCATGCCACGCATCGTTCTTCCCCATCATCCTCTACTAAAACCGGTCTTCCACGAAAGATAGAAGGTGGATCCCACTTTTCCTCAGGATAACGAAGCGTAGTTTTGGGCAAAAACATTTGCTTAAGAGTGTACCACAGCGCCTTAAATATTTCCGGCAGATATAAATTTTCTAAAAAAGATAAATCCCGCTCGCGCTCAAAGTTTTCGTTAAGCGCATTTGCCCGTGGTTGCTCTAAATTTTGTGGTGTCGGCATTTTTTCTATCTGTTAGTAGTAATTATTGCTCAACGTAAAGTCGTCGGAAAAATAACTGATTCAGTGATTCACTTCAAAAGTTAAATCAGTTTATTTTTGTTTAAATCTCAGTGTTATAGGAACCCCCTGAAACCCAAATTCTTTGCGTATCTCGTTTTCAATATAACGCCTGTAATTGGCGGGAAGTTCTTCCGGAATATTCATAAAAAATACGAACACCGGAGGATCCGATTTAACCTGTGTGGCATACTTTATTTTCAAAGCTACCCCCCGGCGCATTGGCAATGGCTTGCGTTTCAAAATACGCTCCATAAAGTCATTGAGCTTAGGTGTGCTTACCGTTCTTTTCCGCTCCTGCAGTACAATATCAGCAGTTTTGATGACTTTATATATACGCTGGCCGCTCAAAGCCGAGGCCGAAACAATAGGTACATAATCCATCATGGGGACTCGGTCGTACACATATTCCTCAAAATCTTTATGAATATTTGAGTCCTTTTCCGGCACTAAGTCCCACTTATTAAGCACGATGACAATGCCCTTGTTATAGTCTTCAGCCTCACGGAGGATATGTTTATCCTGTGCCTCAAAACCGCGCATAGCATCCAACATTAGAATAGCTACATCACATTCCTTCAGGGCTCTGTCGGTGCGAACAGTGCTGTAAAATTCTATATTTTCCTTGACCTTCCGTTTCTTGCGAAGGCCCGCTGTATCGATCAGTATATAGTCTTTCCCATCAAAGCTAAGCTTACTGTTAATAGAATCACGCGTTGTGCCAGGGATATCAGTAACAATACAACGCTCATCCTTAAGCAAGGAGTTAATAAAACTGCTTTTCCCTACATTGGGTCTTCCCACTACGGCCAGCTTGGGGATATCCCGTTCCTGATCTTCCTTTTCTTCCGGTAACAGAGTTACCAGGCGATCTAACAGATCTCCGGTTCCCCGCCCGTTAATAGCAGAAATCGGATGCATTTCTTCAAATCCCAGTTCATAGAATTCTGCGGCATTGAGCGTACGTTCATCATTATCCGCTTTGTTGGGTACCAATAATACCGGAGTTTCCTGATCCTCTCTGAGCATGCGGGCTACCGACTTATCAAGACTGGTCATTCCAGCCTCGCAATCCACCACAAATAGAATTACATCTGATTCATCTATAGCAATATGAACCTGTTCACGAATACCTGCGGTCATTATATCAGTTTCATCCGGCTGATACCCTCCTGTGTCAATCACATTAAAGGTTCGTCCATTCCAAAATGATTCGCCGTAGTGACGGTCACGGGTAACCCCGTACTCATCATCGACGATGGCCTTTCGGCTGCCAATAAGGCGATTAAATATAGTGGACTTGCCAACATTGGGCCGCCCTACAATTGATACTACCGGATGCATGTGGACTTTATTCTAAATTTATGTGATATTGTATTTATTGGTGGAAAATAACGAATTAACGGATCAAAGTAGAGCGAAAACTCAATGCTGCAAACCTTTTATAACAATTTTGGATTCCTGGGATCTATTTCGATAGCATTTCTTATTTTCCTTGTCTTTATATTCTGGTTAGCAGGTATTGCCGGGGTGTCTCAGCTTAAGGACGGGAGATCCAAAAACATAAAGCTTATTATTTCTATCCTCTTCCCTCCCTTTCCTATTGCATGGCTTTTCTGGGACATGTATTCCCAGAGCCAGTATATGAAGGAAGAAAATATCCATTAAATTTCCATGTCTGCAGTTCGTTTGGGAATGGATCAATATTCTCTTTTTAATTTTGGTTAGACACGAATATATTCCATGCTTCATTAGGTGTCTATGGAATACTCTTATCAAACTATGATTTATGCTAAATGAACCCTCTTATATACCCGATAAAATTGGATGGATAGAGGTGGTCTGTGGTGGTATGTTTAGTGGAAAAACAGAAGAGCTTATCCGTAGAGCCAAACGGGCGCATATCGCCGGACAAAAGGTCGTGGTTGTTAAACCTAAAGTTGATAATAGATACAGCGAGGAGGACATCGTTTCCCATAACGAAACCACTCTACCCGGACTTGTTGTAGACACAGCTGACCAAATAGTGTTATTGACGGGCGATGCCCAGGTTGTCTGTATTGATGAAGCCCAGTTTTTTGACAAGCAACTAATCAATGTGGCAAATACACTCGCAAATGATGGGAAACGTGTTATTATCGCTGGTTTGGATATGGATTTTGAAGGCCGTCCGTTCGAGCCGATGCCTCAACTGTTGGCAATTGCCGAATATGTTACTAAACTTCATGCTATCTGTGCGGAAAGCGGGACTATGGCTCACTATTCACAGCGTGTCGTTGAAAATGAAGAGCGTGTGCTGGTGGGAGAAACTGATGCCTACGAACCCCGGGCCCGCCATTGTTTCCGCCCCCCTGTCGATAAGAGACGGGGTACTCCGGTTAAGCCTATCACCAGGAAGAAAAATAACAGTAATAAAGGTTAGATAACGATATGATCGATATCCTCCGTGGAATAATCGGAATGGTGGCCATTGTTGGCATCGCTTATGCGTTCAGCAATAACAAAAAGAAAATTAACTGGCAGCTGGTCGGTACCGGATTTGGAATACAGTTTATTCTGGCAATTTTTATTCTCAAAGGTCGGGATATGGCTGAGTATTGGTCCCCTTTGGGATGGCCCAAAGAATTTTTTAGCTGGGTTTCCTCTTTTTTTGTAATAGTATTGGATTTTACCACAGAGGGAGCTGAATTTATATTCGGAGATCTGGCCTTAAGTCCCGGTATGGAAAACAGTATGGGTAACTTTTTTGCATTCCAGGTGTTACCTACCATTATCTTTTTCGCTTCGCTTACAGCCATATTATATCACTATGGTATCCTGCAGCGGCTTGTTCAATATATGGCTAAAGGAATGCAGAAGCTGATGGGGACCTCCGGAGCTGAATCCCTTTCGGTTATTTCCAATATATTTGTGGGTCAAACTGAGGCGCCGCTTGTGGTAGAGCCCTATATTAAAAAGATGACAAAGTCCGAGTTGCTGGCCGTAATGACCGGGGGGATGGCAACCATAGCGGGAGGTGTAATGGCAGCCTACGTACAGATGCTCGGAAATTCCTATGCGCAGGCGCACGAAGTATCTCTGGATGTAGGACGACTAATGTTCGCAGAACAACTGCTGGGAGCCAGCCTAATGGCAGCACCAGCGGCCTTGGTCATAGCCAAGATAATTTATCCTGAGGTGGATAAACCGGCTACTTCTGGTGATGTTGATATTAAGGTAGAACAAACCGACGCCAACGGAATTGATGCCGCAGCAAGTGGAGCTACTACAGGACTGAAATTAGCGGCCAATGTGGGAGCTATGTTGCTTGCTTTCATCGCTTTATTGGCTATGGGGAACTACTTTCTTGAAAGTTTTGGAGACCTCACAGGATTAAATTCTGTTATACCGGAAGAGAGTCTGCGCATTGAAACTATTTTGGGATGGATTCTGGCCCCCGTCACTTTTATTATTGGTGTTCCCTGGGCTGATGCCGTTAATATGGGCTCCCTCTTGGGGACTAAAGTAGTACTTAATGAATTTGTAGCGTATCTTCAGATGTCAGAAATGGTAGAAAATGCCGTATTATCCCAAAAGACTATTACTATGGCTACTTTTGCGCTGTGCGGCTTTGCCAATTTTTCATCTATTGCTATTCAAATTGGGGGTATCGGTGGATTGGCTCCCAGCAGAAAGTCAGAGCTGGCTCAATTTGGTCTGATCGCGGTATTAGCAGGGACTTTAGCGAACTTAATGACAGCAACTATTGCTGGAATGTTATACTTACTTGATCCTTTTTTATATCTCTTTCAAAATATTTTTATTCATCGGTGTAATTGCTATAGCTATTGCATCCTGTGAGCAGTCCTATATAGAAACCCAGCAGGAGGAGAATAATTTAGCGCGGGTCGGCAATCAATATTTAACGCTCCACGAAGCAAAAGAACAGATTCCTGCTTTTGTTTATAAGAAAGATAGCATCCAGGCGTTACAGCAGTTCCGTGAACAGTGGATACAGCGGCAGCTCATGCAGAATCAAGCTGAGGAGCTGGGAATCACGGATGAAGAATCTGTACAACAAAAAATACAGCGGGCCAAAGAGGAGATTATTCAGGAAGCGTTGCGTTCCTATATAATTAAAACCGAGGTAGATACCGTAATTTCCGAGCAGGAAGCCTTGAATTATTTCGAACAAAACAAAGCTCATTTTATACTTGACGAACCTTATGTTCAATTCAGGCATCTTCGAACACCGAATGTAGAAGATGCCCGGGCAGCAAAACAGGCGTTACGAGATGAACTTCCCTGGGCAGAAGTGGCGGATAGTTTTAGTACCAGTCCTGAGCAGGCAATTCGGAATGCAGAACGACATTTTCCTATTTCTATGGCACTTAATGAAATTGAAGTTATGAACCGCTATCTCCAAAACATGAATGTTGGAGAAATTTCCGCCATCCAGCGGGCAAATGGTGATTATCACTTCGTGCAACTCATGGATAAGCGTGAACAGGGCGAGCATCCCGATCCGGAGTGGATTATGGATAAAATAAAAAGCTGGATCATTCTCAATAAAAGACAGCGAAAATTCAGTTCCTACCTTAAGAATCTTTATCTTAAGGCTGAATCGAATAATGAAATAGAGACTTACGACGTTATACCAACGGAAACTAATTATAATAATACGACTGCAGATACCCTTGAAAGTACCTCAACAGATGAATAAGCCTTTATATACACTTTCTTTTGCTCTTTTACTTTTTTTGATTCCCCTTTTCGGATTCGCACAACAAGCGCCTGAAGAATCTGTGGATAAAATTGTCGCTATTGTCAATGACCATATTATTCTCAAATCAGACGTTGATGAACAGGTGCAGCAATATATGTTTCAAATGCAGCAGCAAAATCAACAGATCTCCTTCGGGGAGGATATTTGGTATGCCGTACTTCAAAATATTGTTGATCGGAATATCATGTTGGATCAAGCAGCTATTGACTCCATAACAGTAACTAACCAACAAGTAAACCAGAACATTGATCAGCGTATCGATCAGTCTGTTCAACAATTGGGCAGTGAACAGGCTTTGGAAGAGCAAATGGGGCAAAGTATCGTCCAGATCCGTGCTGATTTACGCGAAAATTACCGCGAACAAATGATTGTTCAGCGCTTCCAGCAGCAGAAACGCCAAGAGGTGGATATCACTCGCCCTGAGGTTAAGGAGTTTTACGAAAGTATTCCCAAAGACTCCTTGCCGGTAATTCCAGAGCAAGTTGGGATATCACAAATTGTCATTGAGCCCCCTACTCTTGAAGATGCCCGGCAGGAGGCACTTTCCCTGGCCAAGCAGCTACGGGACTCTGTTCTGAATCATGGCAAAACCATTGAAGAACTAGCAAAAAGACATAGCGATGGCCCTTCTGCTTCGGATGGCGGAAAGCTACCGCTTATATCCCTTGATGAATTGGTTCCAGAGTACTCGGCCGCAGCTGCTGCCCTGGAGCCCGGCGAAATCTCTGAAGTAGTGGAAACCTCTTTTGGTTTTCACGTTATACGACTGAATAAGAGAGTGGGCGATCAAATAGATACCAATCACATTCTTATTTCTGTTGATGAAGATAGCTATGATAACCAGGCAGCTATTGATCGCTTAAATGAATTGCGGGATTCCCTAAGAAATAATGAGGATGTAACTTTCTCTGAACTGGCCCGGGAATATTCCGAAGATCCGAATACGGCCCCACAAGGTGGTCGCATATTGAATCCACAAACCGGGCAGCGTTTGCTGACACTTGAAGAGCTTGATCCCGCACTGTACAGAATTGTACTGTTACTGGATGAAGAAGGAGAAATTTCGGAACCGAAATCTTTTCAGCTTGGAGACAGTAATAATTCCAGACGAGCCTACCGCATTGTCCGATTGGATCAACACGTTCCGGAACATGTTGCTAACCTTGAGCAGGATTACCAGCGAATTAAGCAGGTAGCCCTGCAGGAGAAGCAGCAAGAATATATTGAAGATCTTATTAGCGAATTGCGGCAGGAAATGTACGTAGAATACAAAATTCCAATTCCCGACCGTTATGAAGATCCGGAAGAAGATCCCATCCTTTAAAAAGGATTAACCTTTCTAACAGATGTAATATTGTCAGAAGCCTTGGTTTATTCATTTAAACTGAGGCTTCGTTTTTTGTCTCTGTCAGTCAAATAATGGTATTGTATTTATTGGTAAGTACTACCTCCAATGGTCCCCTCTCAACATTTTCCATCTACTATGAGACAGCTTCTTCCAAAAAACTAATACTTCCCTTCTGCACATTAATCTCCGCCTGGATGCCTATAGGAAGGGTAAGCATATGATCAATATGTCCGACAGGAATACCTGACAAGTCGGGTCTCTGTAGTGGTTTAATGTGTTGATCTATAATTTCTTCCAGGGAAAATCCATAAGGTTGTGATTCATCACAAGCGGTGCACTGCCCCAGAATAAAACCCGATATCTGATCCAGAATTCCACTTAGTTTAAGCTGAGTAAGCATGCGATCAATTCGGTAAATATCTTCTCCCACATCTTCAATAAAAAGGATGCTGTTATTAAAGTCCGGCAAGTAATCGGATCCGATCATCGCTGTAAGAACGGTTAAGTTACCACCTAAAAGTCTTCCTCTTGCTGTACCGGGGCTAACCATTCTAAAAGAGTTATAGCTTTCTGAAAGTCTCTCCTTTATGGATAGAGTATGCTCACCCCTATTTCCCGTTACTTTACGAAAATGATCGGTGGTAAAGTGGGTCCATATTGATTTTGCTACGGGACCGTGAAAGGTTACTAATCCGGTTTTAGTATAAATAGCAAGAAGCAGTGATGTTATATCACTAAAGCCTATAAGCGCTTTTGGATGATCCCTGACTGTTTGATAATCAATTTTGTCAAGTATGCGATTGCATCCCCAACCGCCACGAAATGGAAGAATCGCTTTTACAGAAGGCTCAGCAAACATAGTATTAAGATCTTCAGCGCGTTGATCATCCGTACCGGCCAGATAACCATGTTTTTCCCGTGCGTGCTTCCCCTCCTTGACCTTATATCCCATCTGTCGAATGGTTTGAATGACTTTATCGTAATCTTCATCTTCACCAGTAATTCCTGCCGGACTAATAAGGCCAATGGTATCGCCGACATTAAGTGGTTTAGGCTTGATCTGTTGATGAGATTTTGAAGGGGTCCATCTTGTGCTAAAAGCTGGCATTAATGTGCCCAGACCAAGGGTCTCTATGAATCTTTTTCTATCCATGGGCAATTATTTATATAATTTTCGTTCCAGGATAAATTCTTCTACTTTAGTTGGTACCAGACCATTTATTTTTTCCCCTTCCTGAACTTTTGTTCTTATTTCTGTAGAGGAAATATCCATCGGTTTATGCGATACAAAATAGGTATTCTCTCTTATTTTGTTATTTAGCTTTTTGACATCATAGGAAGGCCGACGAGCAACCAACAGTTCACAGTATTCTAAAATTTCCTCCCATTGGTGCCAGCTGTCAAAATCTATAAGGGAATCTTCCCCCATGCACAGGAAAAAACGCTTATCTTTAAAAGTTCTTTTTAATTCTCTAAGGGTTTTTACAGTATAGTATGGGGGGCTGAGCTGTTGCTCAAAATCACTTACTTCAGCATTTTTTACATCTGCAAAAGCAAGTTGTAACATCTCAAATCGGAGATTATAATCTGTTTTCTCCTCTCGCTGTTTATGAGGCGATTCGGGGGTAAGCATAACCCATAATTCGGATATATGGGGAGCATCTAGAAAAGATTCGGCAATGGATATATGTCCCCTGTGTACGGGATCAAAACTTCCCCCAAAGAGTCCTACGGCCTTTTCACTCAAAGCCATTATCTTGAGCTTCCGGTGCTGGTATCCACATCGAGCGAATCTTCTTGCTGGGTCCCCTCCGAATTTTCTTCCAGATTGGCAAGGGCTGCCCGGGCCTCATCAACATGATCCTCTGCTTCAGGCCGATATTCTCCCTCCGGGAAAAGCTGGATGAACGTTTCATAAGCCTCAACTGCAGATTGATACCGCTCGCGCTGTTTACTTGCAACACTCCGGTCGGCATAAGTTACATAGGTATCTATTTTGTCCACGAGTGCCCGCTGTGCCCATATAGACTCGGGATAATTATCAATAGTAAGATCATAATAAACAATAGCTGCTTCATAACGATCGGTTCTCTCGTAAAGATCTGCGGCATAGTACAGCTTTTTAGCAAGCTTCGATCGAAGTTCCGTAATATAGTTTGCGGCTTCATCTACCCTTTCTGAATCTGGATAACGGGAATTATAGAGTCGAAATTTTTCAATAGCTGTACGAGTATGTTTTTGATCGAGCTTATAACGGGGACTTAATTTATAATAGCTGAATGCCTCTTTAAATTGAGCATCTTCCCTCTTGTCACTTCTTGGATGGAGTGTGATATAGCGGCTATATTCTGATGCCGCAAGTAAATACCGTTCATCATTAAAGTAAGATTCAGCAAGATAATATTGGGCCTCCCGTCCGTATTCAGTACCTCGGGCAATTTGGATAACCGTTTCAAATGCATCGGCAGCCTCCGAATAATCTCCGGATTGATACAAAGTCATTGCCTTTTTATATGCTACCTCCAGAGAATCTCCGCGCTGTATGAGATTTTCATTCTTGCAGGAAATAAAAGCAGCCGTTAAAAATATAATACAGACTGTTCTTAAAATATTTGACGAAAATATATTCATACTTTGATTTGTGGATTTCAAAATTCTCGAGATATTAATCGATTTAAAAAACTAATTAATTGATCTTTGTAACTGGATGCCTCAAAGTTATCTACAAGATCCATTGATTTCTGATAGTATTCATTGATAGTGAGGCGAGTTGAACTAATAACATCCAGTTCTTTATAAAGCTTGACTACCCGAATCACATCATTCTCCGAATTGTTATTACTTCTGAGAATATCCTGTAAGACCTTTGCTTGTTCATTATCACATCGTTGTAACGCAAGAAGAGACAGATATGTTTTCTTACCTTCCATGATATCTCCGCCTCGTTGTTTTCCGAATTTTTCGGGATCGGCAATTACATCCAGCAGATCATCTTGTATCTGAAAGGCAATACCCATCGTTTGTCCTATATCATAAAGCTGTTGTAGGATATTCTCTTTTGCCCCGGCCACAGCGCCACCAATAGCCAGTGAGCCGCTAATCAGTGCAGCGGTTTTGCCCTCAATCATATGCAGGTATTCATCAAGAGAAACTTTCATTCGGTCTTCAAATTCAAGATCGTAAGCTTGTCCCTCGCATACACTTTCTGCACTGTCTAAAAATATGTCAATAATTTGTGCATACTGTTCTTTTGAATAGTTTCTGTTGCGGCCATAATACTGCAACTGCTTAAAGGCTTTTGCATACATGGCATCCCCGGAAAGGATAGCCGTGTTGGCATCCCATTTTTTATATACACTATCTTCTCCACGCCGTGTTTCGGCCGCGTCCATAATATCATCGTGAAGCAGCGTGAAATTATGAAGAAGTTCAAGAGCAATAGCTGCAGATAAAGCCTCTTCGGGTTCTCCACCGGCAATACCACATCCTGTTAGCGTTAAGAATGGCCGTACACGCTTTCCCGGCAGGTCAAGGGTATAACGAACCGGATCATATAAGAGCCCCGGCGTATCCGGCAGGTTTAAAGCCGAAAGGCCCTCTTCAATAAGCGTCGATAACTGTTTATGTTCAATAGTTTGCACAGAAGGAAATCTAATTTTCTAAAAGGCCAAATATAAGCATTTTAGTGGAAGATGTTACCGGTCTCTACGCTTTAATTTTACATGTTTGGGTTGTAAGTCTTCCAGCCGTTCACAGCCTAAAAGCGTAAGTATCATTGTCAATTGGCGTTTCCAGTTCTTATATAGTTTTTTGAGGCCGGTTTCGCCGTCGTCGACAATAGCTTTGATAACCGGTTGGGCGGCAGCTGAAAAATCACTGCCCAGACAAATAGACTTGGCTATATCATGACTGGATCGAATCCCCCCGGAAGCGATAAGTTGAAAATCAAAATCTTTTTTTAGATTCGCTGTTTGGAGTAATGCTTCAGCTGTAGGAATTCCCCAGTCATTAAAAGTATCCTGGGGATCACGGTTACTTTTCCTCCTGTTCTCTACTTTAGCCCAGCTGGTACCGCCTGCCCCTGCGATATCAATTACCCTTACTCCGGCGTCCAACAGCCGCAGCGCGACTTCCGCTGAGATTCCTGCTCCGGTTTCTTTAACAATGACAGGTAGGCCACAATCCTCGACTAATTGAGCTATTCCACTCAAAATGCCTTTAAATGACCGGTCTCCTTCCGGTTGCATAAGTTCCTGGAGGGGATTCAAATGCACAATTACGGCATCTGCTTTAATAGAGGAAATAAGCAGATCAATCTTTTCTTTGGATAGCCCCCCTATTAACTGTGCTCCTCCAATATTTGATGCAATAAACGCATTCGGAGCCCGCTCACGAACGATAGAAAATGAAGATACCGCTTCCGGATCTTCCAGCATAATACGCTGACTTCCAACGCCAAACGGAAGATTATATTCCTCGCAAAACTCTGCAATAACAGCGTTGACAGCTCCGGCATCCGTATACCCTCCCGTCATTGAGGATATAAAAAGAGGGAAGTCAAAAGTCCGGTCCAAAAACGTTGCTTCGGTGGTAACGTCCTCCATATTGACTTCCGGAAGAGCGTTATGTACAAACCGGTATTGTTCAAACCCTGTAGCCTGTTTATAGTCCACCTTTCCAGAGGTAGTAAGATCTACATGGTCTTTTTTTCGCTGTTTAATGGTCATTAGCAGACCGCGATAGTTTCATTGATTGTTCAATTCTTTTGATTAAGGTAGGTAAGTTAGCCGGAAAGCGAAAATATATCTGCCTGATTATTAGTCATTATCGCTAATTGGTGATAGGTAAAAATTCTTCTGCATAATAATTCATCAGACAACTGTTTAGCCGCAAAGTATTCAGGCTTTACAATTCCCTTTATTCTTCTTTCATCCTGGATGAAATGCCATTCACATAGTTTTTAACCATGTCAATTTCTTGAGCTAAATCGGATCCTAAAAAACCGGTAATATCCTCGTTGGATATATTTTTGTTATAGTATGCTAAATATTTTTTTGCCAGTGGCAGATAGGACCAATGCCATTTTTCCTCGTTGTATCCCGTACGACCATTTTGACTTTTGTCCGTATAAGGCTGATAAAAGCCAAAATCATTGGCATGTTCTTGCAGCCATTCGTATTCCTTTTTTCCCTGCCCCTCTTCAAAATAACTGTTATTTAAATTATTAAGATCGATATCGGTTCCCCAGTGATGGCGGGAAGTCATCGGCATGGAGCTGTATTCCAGTATTCCAAGGGCTTTATCCAAATCAGAATCGGCTGATGAATTATTCCATTTCTGTTCCCAAATGGCCTTTTGATTACTAAAATTACGCGTCCCGGAAATAAGAGTAAGTGAAACTCCGTCTGCCTTGGCACTGTCAACCATGGCTTTGAAGGCCTCGTACGTTTTTTTGTGCAGGTATATTTCTTTTTCGGCGTATTGTGGATCTACCTTTACAAAATCATCATGATTAGTGAAATCAAACTGTCCGGTCACAAAATCAACGGAAACATCGACTTGCAGCGTATCCTTTGTCGTGCTTTGAACCGCTTGCTTGGTCTGAGCTTCTTGATTATTGGAGGAAGAGTTATCTGTATTACAATTTAACATCAAAATAGGGAGCAAAAAATAGATCATTCTCATAAAACTAAATACGTATATAAACTTAAACTGGGAATTAATATCTGGATGAATTAAAAACTACAATTCTTCTATAAATTTACCATATATCCAGCCGGTAATGTCGTCATTGGTTCGAATTTTATACCACTTTTCTCCACTCATAGCTTCAATATCATTTTTGCTGATAGTGGCCTCGGTTGCACCATAATCGGGCGTAGAAAAAGATGCATAAACAGAATCATTGCGATCCTCAAGGATACTGAGAGCTTTGCCTTCCGGCAAACTTATCTTGTTTGCATCTTTGACAATAGTTATCTCACGTTTCAGGATCGCCTCCTTGCTATCGCCCGTACTATATTGATCAAGAATTTGAACTTTTGTTCCCTTATTGGCAACAACGCCGGCCGACCGAGACTCAGTGGTATGATCACTTCGGATGATCACATTTGAACCAGTTACCCGGCCTTCTGTCGCCATATTGTCCAATGATATTTGTTCTATTTTGTCTTGGGCTTCGGACCGGAATTCCCCCTCCGGAAATTTTTCAAGGTATTCTTCAAAAGTCTCGGCGGTTGAGTCCTCTTTGATAGATTCCCAATAGCGGTTATCAGCCCGTTTTTTAGCTTCTTCAATGTGCTCACCCTCCGGATTTGCTTCTATATACTCCTGATAAGCTTCGTAGGTGTCTTCTTCCTGGGCATCCTCCCAAGTTGCAGAACTACAGCCCGCCATGAGACACAGTCCCGTTAATGTCATAATAATTACGAAAAAGCGAATAAATCTTGCGTCCATGATATTATTACCTTTTAAAGTAGGTATTGTTAGTATCTCTTTAGATCAGTTTAATTAAAAAAATGACAGTAATAAAAGTTTTAATCCAAATATTCGCTTCAATAACAGAGATTCATAAACTCTATTGATATTTCATCAAATCATATAACTTCCGCCATTAATATGAAATGTAGAGCCAGTCATGTGTGATACCTTGCCAGAGGCCAGGAAAGCCACCAAATCCCCTACTTCTTCGGGAGAGGTAATCTCGTCAAAGGCCATACCCTGAGTCAGATACTCTTCTCCATATACGTCGATGGAATCCATGGCCATATCTGTTTTTATGAATCCGGGAGCAATAGAATACGCAGAAATATGGTCCTTTCCGAAATCCCGGGCGATACTCTTGGTAAAGGCTACAAGTCCCCCTTTGGATGCAGCATAGGCTGCGTATTCCTGGGTATCTCCCCGGTAAGCGGCTCGGGACGCGATGTTGATAAGGATTCCGCCCTCTTCTTCTCTCCAACGCTCGATGGCCCATTTAGATATCAATGCCGGAATGCGGAGGTTCACCTGCATAGTCTGATCCCAGTTTTCAAGCCATATATCCTCTTCGGCAGACATATCTGCATCCTGGAAAATTCCGGCATTATTGACTAGTACATTTGGGACTAGGTCACGGCCAAAAACCGGTTCTAAGGTTTCCTTAACTTCCTCAATTTGTGCTAAATCAAGATGTAAGCCCTCAAAACGGTCACTTTTTATAAATTCATCGGGGAATGCCGAGCTTCGTGCAGTACCAATAACCTCCCCTCCTTCTCTTAATATTGACTCAGTAATGCTTTTACCTATGCCTCTTGAGGCACCGGTAACGAATGCATAAACAGATGATGAGTTTTTCATATTATTCCCAATTCATTCTTCATTTATTTCCTGTTTCAAATAATTCAATAATTCAGTACTTCGCTGGCTTTGAGGCTGCAGTTCAGCCAGCTTTTGTGCGTGAGGAAGTGCTTCCTGAAATTGTTCCTGCTGTATATAAAGGGTACACAACCCATAGCGATAATCGGGATGATCAGGATCTATTTCAATGGCTTCCAGGTATTTTTGTTCTGCCTGCTCCGGACGTTCAAGCTGTTGCAGGCTGATTGCCCAATTATAGTGTAAGCGTGCATGCCCTGGCATCAAACGGGAGGCTTCTTCAAAGTATGAGGAGGCTTTTTCCAAACGTTTTTCTTCAGCTACCAAAAGCCCCAACGAGTAATAAGCAGGACCATACTCCGGATCTATTTCAACGACTGTCTTTAAAAGTCGTTCAGCCTCATCATTCTTGCCCTGCTGATTATATAGATAGGCCAAATTGATTCGTGCCGGATTAAAAAGCGAATCTTTTTTCAATGCATTGCGATAAGCCATTATCGCTTGTTCCGGTTTTCCTCTCTTTTCAAAAAATTGCCCCCTGTTCATTAATCCCTGTGGGAAATACTGGGTTACCTGTAAATACTGCCGATATTCCTGAAGAGCATTTTTAAAGTGATCCTTAAGTGGAAATGCTATATCGGATACAGAAAATTCTGCAAGGCCTCCCGCTGCAGCCACTCTTACAGACCGTATCGAATCGTCTAACGCATCCTGTAATGAATTTATCTTTATCTCTTCCGGAAGATTTCCTAATACACGTGCGGCACTCGTTCTGACAAGTGGATTCTCATCCGACAGCATTTCTGCGAGTAATCCAAGATGCGAGTCTGCTCCCCATTCGCCCAGATACCAGATAGCCGTAGCCCGGGCAATATCAGGCTGAGAGGTATCAGCGATGAGTGCTTCTATCTCTGGCGCAGCCTCCCTTCCCTCCTCATTGGCTTTAAGCAATACTTCAGAAAAATGATTGGGCCGATTGGGACCATACCATTGCTCAATAGCATTGGCTGCCCATTCTGGTGATTTCTCAGTGTGACAATTATTACAGGCATTGGGCGTATCAAATTCAGCACTCAGATCAGGACGTGGTACCCGAAAGCTGTGATCACGGCGAAAATCCACTTCCATATAATAACGTCCCGGCATATGACAATCAATACAGCGCGAACCCTCAGTTCCTACATTATGCCTTAGGTGTTCATAGGTATTATACTGTGGCTCATGGCATTGCATGCATAGAGTATTATTAGTTACATTTGCTTTCAGCTCGAGGCTGTGAGGATCGTGACAGTCCGAACATGCTATATCTTCTCTAAACATCTTACTCTGAAGAAAAGAACCGTATACATACACCTCATCCTTTATTTGTCCGTCTGGGAAATAAGCCTCTGGATGTGGCAAGGTAACGCTATAATGGTCCAAAAAATCTCCATCATGTTCATAAGTGCCGGTCACCTCTTCGCGGAGGGCGTGACACTGGGCGCATTGATTGATTTGGTCTAATTGCTTACTGCTGGAGGTCAGCTGGAGATCTTGCCGAATACGTTCTATAGTAGCTTCTGCAGATTCCTCAGATTGCATAAAAGTCACATGCTTTTCAGCTGGACCGTGACATGCCTCACAGCTTACATTAATGCTACTCCAACTGGTATGGAAAGAATCAGCTTCTGCAAAATAGTTTTGGCGCAAGTTCGTTGAGTGGCAGTCCGCACACATACTATTCCAGTTCATTGCTCCTCCCGACCAATGCAGCCAGTCGCCATGACTGATATCCTGATCCGGATTCATAGCAAACCATTCTTTTTTTTCTGTATCCCAGGCGATGTTGAGTGCTTGTAATTTACCTTTGCCAAAATCAATCAGGTATTGCTGCAGAGGCTCCCACCCAAAGGTATGTGAAATCTGGTACCGGACAGACTTACCATTTGGACCCGGTGCCTCTACCATATAAAGAGAGTCTCTTCGGAAAAACCGGTATGTTTTCTGATTATGCGTAAATGTTACGTTCTTAAAGTTACCTCTTACAGTCGTTTCATTCGCTTCCTTCATCGCATAATCGTGATGAGAGCCTTTCCAGTCCTTAAATTCATCAGAATGACATGACTGGCAGGCCTCATCTCCCACAAAGGATGCATGAGGAGAGCTTTCGTCTGCTGTATTCTTTTCTTCTTCCTTTGGCTGATTACAGCTGTAAAAAATCCCGATTCCAGCGGTAAAGAACACAATAAAGAGTAGTAGTGTTATTCGGGACATCCTTCCTGAAATAATGGTCGGTTAAATTGGAACTTATTGTTGATGAGGGGAAGCTACTGAATACTTCAACTGCCTTCAAGAAGTTTGACTACTTGTTCGTGATTATTATTTCTGGCAAAATCGATTGCCGTTTCTCCATCTTTGTCCTTCAGTGATACATCTGCTCCATAGTCCAATAATATTTTCACCACCTCGACATTTCCTTCTGCAGCGGCAAACATCAGTGAAGACCATCCCTCCTCATTGTCAACAACATCGGGATCGGCTTTCTTTTCCAGCAGAAGTTCTACTGTTTCCGGATATGGCCCGCTGGCTGCAAATATAAGCGGAGTTCTTCCCTGACTATCCCGTTTTTTTATATCTGCTCCCTCATCAAGTAGCTGCTCAACGATCGTACTATGGCCATTAAAGGCGGCTAACATCAGGGCTGTTCGTCCCATGCCGTCCGCTTCATCGAGAGGAATAGTCTGGTTGATTCCTATTTTTATAACTTCCTCTTCTCCATTAAAAGCCGCCTGTCTCAATAATTCAGGGCTAACTTCCTGTTCAATACTTATCCCCCTGGATGCTGAAGCTCTGTCACCAGATTGTTCTGAAGGAGGTTCTTGTTCTGAGTTACCACACCCAATTGTAAAACTAAAAACAAAAAATGCCACCAGAATAACAAAGTTCATAGAAGTTGATATGTACATCATGAGAGTAGTAAGTAATAAGGGTTTTTAATGGCTAATTAACTTCCCGAATATTTAGTTAATAAAACAAGAGAATATATTGCAGTATAATAAAGCTCAGGGAAACTCTCTATAACTTGTTCTTTCTCTCCCTTTTAACAATATTCTGGGTGTAGTTAAAGAACTTGGTTAAATAGCAAAACAATAATGAACAGACCTCTTCTTCTTGGTATTCTTTCTCTTATTTTTTATATCCGGATGCCAATCAGAATCGCCTTCTATTTCTTCTTTTAAAAATCCAGCGGATTTAAACAGCCAGTTCCCTTATCTCTATGCTGTAAATAATAGCCTCTACATGAGCTGGATTTATTCGGATGGCGATGGCTCCCATTCTCTGAATTATTCTCGATATGTCGGTGGAGCATGGGATACCCCGCAAACTATTGCCCAAGACAGCAGCTGGTTTGTCAACTGGGCAGACTTTCCATCGATAATAGCCAACCAAAATGGTCCGCTGGCTATGCATATGCTAAATAAAAAGCTCGGCGGTCCGTACGCTTACGATGTTAATACATATCCTTTTAAGAACGGAACAAGTAAGTCACCGTTGATTCCCCACACCGATAGCACTGCTACTGAGCATGGATTTGTGTCCATGATTCCCTGGGATAACGATACCATTCTTGCTGTATGGCTTGACGGGCGTCAATCAGCTGAGCGCACCGACGAACAATATTTTGACCTAGACTATGCTATGACTCTTCGTGCTGCATTCATTTCCACATCCGGGGAGATAACAGAGTCTTTTTTAATTGATGATGCTGTATGTGATTGTTGTCCCACTTCCCTGGTAAAAACCCCGGAAGGGGCACTTGTTGCATACAGGGATCGCACCGAGGAAGAGATCCGTGATATCAGTATCAGCCGTTTTAACGGTACCAATTGGTCAGACCCTCAAACTGTTCACAAAGATAACTGGAATATAAGGGCCTGTCCGGTCAATGGTCCGGCTCTGGCCGCACAGGATTCTTTGATTGTACTGGGCTGGTATACCGGCGCTGATGATCATCCCCGCGTGCAGGCAGTTCTTTCTCAAGATGGCGGCAATAGTTTTCAGGATTCCCGAATTGTCAGTGATCAAAAAACTATAGGAAGGGTTGACGCTACCATACAAAATGGTCGCGCCTACCTTTCTTTTCTTGAAAGCTCAGATGATAAGGCCGTTTTAAAAGTTACTTCACTGGATCAGAATAGTATGCAACCAGCAACTGTAGATACCCTGAACAAATCCCGACAAACCGGATTCCCGCAATTGGAAGCGATTGAAGATAAACTCATCCTGGCCTGGACAGCGGTTTCGGATACCTCAACCAAAATCAAGACCGTTCAGGTAACCCCCTCTCGCTTTGATTAGAGAAACCTAAATTACAAGATAAAAACAAAGATTATTTTGTAATTCATTGTTTACTGTTGATTTAATTCGGCCTTCCTGGCCAACTATCTAGTCATTAAGCGAATTAATCCATTCAGCAATTTCCAGGGCTTCTTCTTCCGGAACGATTGTCATAGGCGGCATTGCGGTTGCATAATCCGGCCAGTTGGAAAGATCAGGATTGTACATAAGCTCTACCATCTTCTCATTTGAGTAGTTTCGCTTGGCAATTTCAGTAAAAGGCGGACCAACCTTTCGTTCATCTGTGCTATGGCATGATGTACAGGTATACTGACTTAACAGAGGTTTAATAGTTTCATATGAAGGTGCGGCATGAGTATCGGTATCAGTCATTTCATTTCCATTACCTTCGCCCTGTTGCTTTTGATTTTCGCCCAAGGAGTTATAGGTAGAAAGTTCATTTTCAGCCAACTTTTCTCCCGATGGAATTTCATTGAGTGTATAGTATGCTGAATTATGCAATAAAGGCAGCTCATTCTCAGCAGAACGGATACCGTCCAACTCAATATGATGCACATAATATTTTCTCAGGTTATCAACGACGATCCTGACTTTTGTACCATCTTCCGAGAGTCGGACTCCCTTAATGTCCCCTGATGCGGGATCAACCATAGGACTTCCATATACAGGATGATATTTATAGGTGAAGCTTGAGACGGCATAAGAAGCGATATCCTGTGCTGTTTCTTCGCTAACCGATTTTGTAAATGTAATCTCAAAGCCATCCGCCTTGGCCCGAATGGTCTTCATCTCAAAAGGAGTCTGTCCATTCCATACAAGGCGTTGTAATCCCTGGTTTGCCTGTCCGGCTGATCCCCATCCCCGGTTCGTTTCGCCGATAAATAAAGAGCCGTCATCGGCCCACGCCATACGAAGTACTCCGGATTGGAATCCACTGCGGAAGTCAAAAGCTGCACCCTGATAGACTCCATTTACTTGTTCCAAGTCGATGCGCATGATCTTACTTTGCCCTTGGTCGCCAACCAGTAATTGGCCTTCAAAGGGACCAAAATGTCCGGCAGGTATTTTTTGTATATCCGAATTAGATATCCCCAGAATACCATGAGGTAACCAAACCGCAGGAATTTTGAGGTCTGGCAGCTCATCCAGTAAGCCAAACATCGTTGCATAATC
>CAYXVW010000015.1:0-6013 GCA_964468695.1 uncultured Balneolaceae bacterium
TTGGTATTATCGTCAGTAGGCTCTATAAAAGCGTTACCAATTCGCAGTTCCAGCCGTTCGTTAACCTGGAAGGCCATATTATTATTGGGTGTTTGAGAAGATACACCAAGGCGATAGTTCCAGTCCGCTCCGTCCTGAATGATAGCCAGAGCTTCCTCCGCATCATTCACTGCATCGGCACTTTGAACCAGGGGGTCACCGCTGGCAATATCCGGATTAAGCTTATTCCACAGAGCTTCTTCGTAGTGAGCCCGGGCACGTATGGCCAGCAGACGGGCCTCCCATTCTGATCCTGATTGAACCAGTTCGAGTCCGCTGTTGAGATAATCAATGGCCGTTTGGTACAGCTGGTCCATATTTCCTTCCCCAATCGCTGGTGCCGGTTCTTGACGATCCCCTATAACGACATCATCAAAAGAGGCGGCAATGGACAGGTAGTTTACAGCTCCGTACAGGTAGGTTCGGATTAATGGCAGATTGCTTTGAAGTGCTCCCTCCTCGCGGAAAGCTTCCAGTCTGCTTATGGCATTATCGGCCGTCCAGCGCGATTCACTGATAGAGTTAAAGGCACCATCGGTGAATTCGTTAATCGGGTTATCAAGCATTCCCTGGTCTAGCTCCTGCCAGCCGTCACGGGTACCGATCCACGTCAGTTCGTCGGTAGCAGTGGAGTATGGAGCAAGCAGGTCTCCCAGGGCGTTGGTTAGTGTGGCCTCGGCACCGTTTGCGATAGCGGGAGCAGCTGCAGGATTATTCAAATCTTCTTCGATCAGGCTATTGGGATTGTTGACATTTAAAATATCACAGCCTGTGATAATGAATCCTGCGAGTAATAGAGGTATCCAATAGCTCTTTGTGATAATGGGTATTTTCTTGAAAGTATTCATAGTATTATACGGTTTAAAATTCTTTAGAAATCGTCAGCTATAAGCCGAGTTTAAGGGTAAGCAGTACCTTGCGGGGGATAGGCATATTCCAGGCATCGGTACCCAGCAGGAAGTTATTTTCAAGACTACTGCCTCCGTCACGTCCGATGGCATTGACCTCGGGATCGGGACCGGGATATTTGGTCCACAGCATGAGGTTGCGTCCTGAAAGTGAAAATGACAGTCGCCGTACGTTCAGCCGGTCTGTAAAGTCCTGAGGTACGGTATAGCTTACACTCAACTCTCTCCACCGGAGAAAGTCTGCTTGCTGAATGGTATTGAGTCCCGGAAAAGGATCCAGGGCCAAAAGTTCGTTCAACCACTCTTCCGCGGCATCCAGGCGGACTTGTCCGCTGTTTTGGGGTTCGTAGTTTGTGTTTACGCCTCCCGTAACATAATCGCGCTCTACACGAGCGGATGCAGGGGTATTGCGACCGATACCGGCACTGCGTTGACGAAAGCCTTCGGTAAGATTGTTTATGTAGAAGTTACCGGCTTTATATTCGAACATGGTGTTAATACGGAAGTTTTTGAAACTAACCGATCCACCGAAAGAACCCTGCCAGTCGGGTGTAGGCTTGCCTAAATGATGGTCAAGCTGGTCTCCATCCCCGTCTTTATCTGCGAGTAATACATAGTTGTTCAGCTCTTCGAGGCTGGCCGTACCCGGCGTGAGCGAATTCAGATAATCGAGCACCAGCTCACGTTCGGCAGGCTGACCGGGATCTACATTGGCGTAGTCGCGTCCGAGGGTTTGCAGTAATCCTCTTTTGTCGAGGGGCAGGTGCCCTTCGGATACATCCGGCAGCTGGGCTCCGAAATTAGTGGCAGGGGCATAGCCCTCCGTCAGGAATTGTCGATATCGCGGGTAACTTCCGCCGACCTTAATGGGAGGAGCTCCTCCGAGGGATGTAATTTGTTCCCACAGGTAAGCACTTCCGGCAAAGACACTGGCCGACCAGTTACTGTTTTCTACAATCTGGGCATCTATACTCAGTTCCAGACCGCGCCCTTTCAACTCCCCAATATTATCGAGCTGGGTCTGCAGGAAGCCTCCGCTGACAGGAAACTGCCGCTGAACGAGGGCGTCGCTGACAGTACGATCCCAGTAGGTGGTTTCCACCGTCAGGCGCTCGTTAAAGAGTCCGGCATCAATTCCTACTTCATATTCGGTTGAGATTTCCGGTTTCAGGTTTGGATTTCCGAGGTTTTCCGGAACAATACCGGGACCGGTAGCTGAGGTAAGGGATGAGTAGGTTGTAAGAGCATCAAAGGCACCCGGCTGGAGTCCTGACTGGCCGACAGCAGCCCGGACTCGAAGAGAAGAAAACGGCCCCAATCCACTCCAGAAGGGAGCGTCAGATGGTACGACGGAGAGGGAAAGTTTGGGATAAAAGACTCCGCTGAATTCCGCACCGAAAGCGCTGTGGGTGTCATAACGACCGCCTATAGTGGCAAAGATGAAGTCGTCAAAGCCAATCTGTTCCTGAAGGAAAAGTCCGACCTGTGTTTCTTCTATGTATTCTTCAGAGATATTCTGATTGGCAGCAGCTCCGCTTACATCTAAGCCCGGACCGGGAAAATCAACGGCTTCACCGCCCCGAACCAGGTTTTGTTGGTTAAAGACTTGGAATCCTCCAATGAGAGTAGATTCAAAACGCTCGCTGAGCTGATTTTGTAGCGTACTTTTTACGTCCACCGTAATATTCAGGTTTGAACGATCGGAAGTACGCCGGGCTCCCTCGGTTTCAATACTGGCATAATCGTTAATATTCCATCCGAAAGGCCGTCGCGACTCACTAAATTGACTGGTGTAGTCAATACCGAAAGTTCCATCAATGGTCAGGTTATCGAAGGGACGATAGTTTGCCCCGACACTGCTGTTGAAGTGCTGAACTTCCTGGCTAACGGTTTGCTGAATACGTTCTTCAATAGTAGCAGTATAAGATCCTCCGGATCGGTTTTGATGGCCGACCAGCTCAGGCTTTCCATGCATAGCCCCGGAGGTAACTCCATACGGATTATTACCAGTTTGAAAGGTTTCAAAGTTTGAAGAAGTATATCCCGATATAACCCTTAACTGAAGATTCTCAGTTGGGAAAATATTGAGGTTTGTAGAAAGCTGGCCCTTCTTTAATATATCGCTAGCTAGCGGACCTGTACCTTGGGGATAAACGAGATTATCCCCACCCAGCGGACCATCTTCATCTGACCAGCGAGCATTGACAAAATAGGTAATACCTTCGGTACCTCCGCTTACAGAACCGGAATATTCCTGAGTTAAGCCGGTTTCGTATAGCTCATGAAGGTAGTTTTCACGAACCAATTCGTAGGGAGAAATATTGCCTCCTATGTATTGGCTCATGGTGTCTGCCTGTGCTTGCGATCGTGCAAATCCGGTATTGTCGGGAATGGATTTTGGATAGTTAATGGTCCCCTGGCTAACCTTAAAATCGAATTTGGGTTCACTTACAGTACCTTTCTTAGTAAATACTTGGATAACGCCGTTTGAGGCTTCCGTACCATAAAGAGTAGCTGCGGCTGCTCCTTTAAGAACTTCAACCCGATCAATAGCTTCCGGATTCAAATCGTCAAGTCGCGAAGGAGAAGCGCTTCCCCCGGCATTTACCGAACCACCAAATCCACCACCTCGATCAACGCGAACGCCATCGATAAGAACGATCGGTTCATTGCTTTGGGAAAGGCTGGATGAGCCCCGAATGCGAATACGGGAACCTTCGCCGGTTACCCCGCTGGATGGGAGTCCCACCAGACCTGGAATACGACCCTGTATGACATCCGAAAAGTTTGATATAGGGGCAGTTTCCAGATCTTCGGCACCAACCCGGCCAATAGAGTTGCCAAGCTTGCGCACTTCTACGGGTCCACCCGTACCAGTGACCACCACTTCGTCGAGACTAACTGAACTCTGGCTGAGAGTAAAATCAACGGTCAATGTTTCATTTGCTTCAAGCGAAATTTCAGTTGATTGTTCTTCGTAGCCAATAAAGCGGGCCCTCACGGTATAAGTACCCGGTTCTATATTGGTTATTTGATACTTTCCTGCAACATCTGTTGCGGCACCTTGAGAAGTACCTTCTATAAGAATGTTAACACCTGGTAATGGATCACCGGTGCCGTTTTCTGTAACGGTACCCGAAATGCTTTGGGCAAGAGCATGATGCGGTCCTGCCGCAAGCACTGCGAGAAAAAAGAATAGTAACGATGATTTCATTGCGTTTTGTTTATGTTTGGTTTTTGATTGAAAGATTTAGGCCCAAACAGACGCAAGAGAGTGGAAGGCAAAACAAAAAAGCCCACTCACCTGCGTGATGAGTGGGCTTTTATTTGTTTTAAAAGCTTTTAGGCGGGAACCCTTTTTCCACTATCATCCCAACAGGTGCAGATCATACAGCACATCATAGGCATACACATACAGCACGCCATATTGCACATATTGAGTTGACAGTTATTGAAAATCATAAGATATAAAAAGTTACCCCGTTTCGTTTTGCGAATGGGATGATAAACGATTGATCTGCCAATGTCAAACTAAAATAATCCAGTAGAGATAAAGCAGGGCAAAACCTGTCAGGAAAAGAAGTCCTCCAACACTTAGCCATTTGAGCCAGGATTTAGGCTGGCAATCTTCGGGCATATGGTCGGCTGTGACAAGACGATAATTGATATAAGCAAGAACGGGCGCCGTTAAAAAGGAGAGTGTTGTAGCTATGTCGATCATCAGGGTAAAGGAATCTCCCAGAAAATACAGTACGCCTAAGGATAACACGGGAATGCTTACCAATAACAGGCGGTAAAGCGGCAAGCTGTTTTTAGCCTGAACAGTATCAGGCCTGATCACTTCTATCATTCGTCGGCACACCCGGGGATAAGCATCGGTGACCGTTAGCGTAGTACTGAACATTGTTGTAAAAGCGCATATAATTATGATAGTATATGACCAGTCACCAAGCGTATCGGTATAGAGGCTTATAAGCTGACCAGAGAAAATTGCTCCGCTGCTTGCAAATTCCTCTCCGCTGCCGTACATCACTAAAGCCCCTAGCAGCAGGAATCCAAGTGCCAGAAAAGCCGCCCCTATATATCCAATATTAAAATCGAGTAGAGACTCTTTGAGCTGGGGACGATATTGGGTTTGTTTTTCCCGCTCTAAGGTCCATAGAGAATGCCAGGCAGCAGCATCAATGGGGATGGGCATCCATCCCATAAGAGCTATCAAAAAGGAAATGCCCGCCATATCCCAAATAGAAGGGTAATAGTTCGATACTTCCTGCTGTCCTCCCTGTATAAGAACGGCCGCTAGTGCAATAACGGTTGAAATAGCCAGTACCGCCATGATAAGTTTAACAGCTCCGTCGAGGGCAGAATATTGCCCTGACAATAAAAGAATGACGCAGATGACCAATAGAATGGTACTCCACGTTAGGGGAGAAAGCGCAATGCCGGTGAGTTCAGCCGCCAGTGTGGCGCTGACAATGGTAACAGCAGCCTGGACGGCAAACATAGTTCCGAGAGTAAAAGCAGCAAAAATCCATATAGCCCAGTTCCCGAGGCGTTTGTATCCCTCAATCATACTCTCTCCTGTGGCAATAGCATAGCGCGGACCGTATTCAAGGAATGGGTATTTAAAAATATTGGCTAATACTACCGCCCAAACCATAGCGAACCCGAAGGTGGCACCCGCCCGGGTTGACTGTACCAGGTGAGAAACCCCGATCGCTGCGGCGGCCATCAACAGTCCGGGTCCTAAACTTTTTTTGATTCCCCGCCAAGTGGTCTTTTTGGAACTTTTTTTCTGCTTACTCACTGTAATAATACTATGTTGGGTTTCGAATCGGGTTATATACCAAATTTTATAATGAATTTAAAAACATGACTTATGATTGAAAGTATATTCTTTAAAAAAGATCTGGAAAGTAATAATTGAATCTTGTCTTTCGACTTGTTGTTTATTAATTATCCGTATAGAGTTAATTTAAATAATTGGAGGTTTATATGATTACGCGTGATGATATCCTCGGCCTTGCAAAGCAACAGAATGATGTTAGTGTTTCTATTTATTTACC
>CAYXVW010000015.1:6113-19916 GCA_964468695.1 uncultured Balneolaceae bacterium
CTTGCGCTAAGTCAGAAAAATATACGTTTGCTTAAAGCAACGCGCGATAGTGTTGAGGAAATTGAATTGCAGGATGCGCCGGAAAGTCTGGAGGAATTTTTAAAGTATGATGTGAATGAAGCGCATCTGCAGCATCATTCGGGTCAGGGAGACGGGCTTGCCGTCTTTCACGGGCAGGGAGGATCGAAAGATACCAATACGGAAGAGATTATAAGCTACCTGAAAGCCGTGGAAAACGAAGTTACTTCTGTAATGCGGAAACGCAATGATCCGCTAATTCTGGCGGGCGTCGATGAGGCTGTGGCGGAGTATCGAAAAGTAAACCACTACAGTCGACTGATAGAACAGGCTGTGTTAGAAAATCCGGATCCCAAAAGTAACGAAGAGATTCGGGATGAGGGATGGAATATTATCCAGTCGTATTTTCTCCAGGATATGTATAATGACATAAAACGATTTGGAGATTTGTCCGGTTCAGATAAACAATCCGATAATCTCAGTAATATCGTTGAGGCGGCCTATTACGGAAAGGTTGAGTCCCTCTTTGTTCCGGTTGGCGAGCATAGTTGGGGCTGGTTCGACCAAGAACGTGATGTTGTTCACCACAGCGCCAAGCCAAAAGACGGTGAACACGATCTTATCAATATGGCAGCTATAAAAACGCTGACACAAAGTGGAAATGTGTATGCGTTAAACAGGGATGAGATGCCTAATGAAGCACCTATAGCTGCTATTTTCCGTTACGCCTGAGCATAAATAAATACATTTATCTTACATTAGGAGGCACCTGTTAAACTACAGGTGCCTCCTTTTTTTAATGATATTTTTCATCTATATACTTTACACTTTTAAAAGTAGGATTATTTTTAAGCACAACCTTTAACCAAGTATCTATTTTAAAAATGCGACTACGTTCTTTATTACTATGTTTTCTCGCTTTTATTACCGTGACAGTGCAAGCCCAGAATCCGGAGGAAGCCGAGGCTTCCATGGATTACTACTTGCCCCAAGACGTCACTTATAATTCCTCAATTCCTACGCCAGAGGATGTTTTGGGCACTGTTCCCGGTGAGTGGCATGTTCGCCACGATCAGCTCGTAAAGTATATGCGTGCTGTGGCGGAGGCATCAGACCGGGTGAGCCTGCATGAGTTCGGGAAGACCTATGAAGACCGAACACTTCTTTACTTGGCGATTACCTCTCCATCCAATCAGGATAATATCGAACAAATTCGCAGCAACCATGTAGCACTGACCGATCCTGAACAGTCAGGTAACCTTGATATCCAGGAGATGCCTGTTGTTTTGTATATGGGCTACAGTATTCATGGAGATGAGCCGAGTGGTTCCAATGCTTCCATGCTCGTAGCCTATCACTTGGCTGCTGCCCAGGGTGATGAGATTGAGGAAAAACTGGAAAACAGTGTAGTTCTGTTGGATCCGAGCTTAAATCCGGATGGACTTAATCGTTTTGCCAGCTGGGTAAATACAAATAAAAGCAAGAACGTAGTTTCCGATCCTAATAGCAGAGAACTGAATCAGCCCTGGCCCGGTGGACGGACCAATCATTATTGGTTTGATTTAAATCGTGACTGGATGCTCGTCCAACACCCGGCTAGTCAGGGACGTATAGAAAATTTTCACGAGTGGAAGCCCAATATTTTAACAGACCATCACGAGATGGGCACTGATGCCACTTTCTTTTTTCAGCCGGGCATTCAGTCCAGAACGCATCCTATTACACCGGATAAAAACCAAGAGTTGACAAAGTCGATTGCAGAATATCATGCCCAAAAATTAGATCAGGAAAAGCGACTCTATTATTCTGAAGAGAGTTTTGATGATTTTTATTACGGGAAGGGATCAACCTATCCTGATGTAAATGGCGGAATAGGAATCCTTTTTGAGCAGGCCAGTTCACGGGGGCATGCCCAGGAAAGTATTCATGGAGTACTGAAGTTTCCATTTACCATTAAGAATCAGTTTCTGACTTCACTTTCAACGCTGGAAGCCGCCCAGGATCTGCGCGTAGATATTCTGAATTATCAACAGAATTTTTATCAAAATGCGAAAGAAGAAGGTGAGGATGCCTCAATCAATGCGTATGTATTTGGTACTCCCTACGATAAAGCCCGGACCCATCATTTTGTAGAACTGTTAAAACGGCACCAGGTTGAGGTATATGAGCTGGGTGAAGGTATGGAAGCCGACGGCAACTCTTTTGAGGCAGGATCGGCCTTTGTAGTACCGACCGACCAAAAGCAGTACCGGTTTGTTAAATCTCTTTTTGAGCGGCGTACGACCTTTACGGATAGTCTCTTTTACGATGTTTCTACCTGGACGATGCCCTATGCATTTAACTTGCCTTTTGCCGAGGTAGAAGGGTCAGTGAATATAGGACAAGAAGTGGATGGATTGCCTGACCTTCCTGAGGGTGAGGTTGTAGGTGGAAAAAGTGAGTATGCCTATATTTTTGAATGGGATGAATATTATGCTCCCCGTTCGCTTTATCGCCTTTTGAAAGAAGGGGTTCGTGTTAAAGTAGCTCCTGATCCATTTGAGGCAGAAACACCGCAGGGCATAAAAACTTTTGATTATGGGACGATAGTCGTACCCATGGGGCCACAATCGACCGATCGGGAGAAGATTCATAATCTTGTCCAGCAGGCGGCCAAAGAGGATGGGGTTGATATCTATACAGTAGGAACAGGTTTGACGCCTCAAGGTAACGATCTGGGAAGTCGATCTTTTGAAAATATAGAGCTACCATCGGTGGCTATCATATCCGGCGAAGGAGCCAGCAGTTATGAGGTAGGAGAAGTATGGCACTTACTGGATCAGCGATATCATATGCAGGCTACCCTCTTTCCGCAAGATCGGTTGAGTTATGCCGATCTTAGCCGCTATAATGTAATGGTGATGGTAAATGGAGGATATGGTGAACTTTCGGATGGTGCTGTTGATGAGCTCAAGCGATGGGTTCGCAATGGGGGCACGCTTATTACAACTAAAGGTGCTAACCGATGGGCTAAAGAGAATGAATTAGCCAATATTGAGTTTTTGCAGGACGACGAAAGCCCGGAGGATACCACAAGAGAAGAGATACAGCCCAAGCCGTATGCACAGATGAGTGAAGAAAGAGGAGCGCAATATATTGGTGGAAGTATATTCCATACTAAACTGGATTTAACCCACCCGCTTGGATACGGATATAACGATGAGGATCTGACCGTTTTCCGAAACAGCACTCTTTTTATGAATAAGGCGGAAAATCCTTATGCCACTCCTCTATACTATACGGAAGAGCCCTTGGCCAGCGGCTATATTTCAGAAGAAAATCTGGAGAAGCTTTCGGGAACGGCTGCTATTATTGTGAGTGATATGGGAAGGGGAAGAGTCATTTCAATGATTGACAACCCTAACTTCCGCGCGTTTTGGTATGGGACCAATAAGTTGTTTATGAATGCTATTTTCTTTGGACAGACTATTGCGGGGTCATCCGGGAATTCCTTTTATAAAGCATCGTGAATTTTATCAGTGTAGTCGAGCTTTTCCCAGGGAAATTCCTCGCGGCCAAAATGTCCGTAGGCTGCGGTTTGTCGATAAATAGGCCGTTTAAGGTCAAAGCGTTCAATAATGCCGGAAGGAGTTAAGTCAAAGATCTTTTGAATAACATTAGCCAATTCGGTGTCATTTACTTTGCCGGTCCCGTAAGTATCAACACTTACCGAGACGGGTTCCGGTATGCCAATCGCGTAAGCAAGTTGTACGATGCATTCATCAGCGAGTTCTGCAGCCACAATATTTTTGGCTATATGTCGGGCGGCATAGGCTGCACTTCTGTCAACTTTAGAAGGATCTTTGCCGGAGAAAGCACCTCCTCCATGTCCCCCGTATCCACCATAGGTGTCTACAATAATTTTACGTCCCGTGAGTCCCGTATCACCATGTGGCCCTCCAATTACAAACTTTCCTGTTGGATTAACATGAAATATTGTTTCGCTATCAATTAATCCATCTTTAATTACCTGGGGAATCAGATGCTTTTTGAGGTCCTCCTTTATTTTCTGCTGGTCAATCCCCTCATCATGTTGTGTTGAAATAACAATGGTATCAATGCGCTTAGGTTGTCCATCTTCTCCGTATTCTACCGTAACCTGGCTTTTGCTATCCGGTGCAAGATAAGGAAGCAGGGCTGTTTCCTTACGAATATGTGCCAGTTTTCTGAGCAGGTCGTGCGAGTATTGCAGCGACATCGGCATATAGGTATCTGTTTCCGTGGTTGCATAGCCAAACATCATCCCCTGATCACCAGCACCCATTTCTTTACCAGAATTTTCATCTACGCCCTGAGCAATATCGGGGCTTTGTTGGTGAATCGTCGTCAGTACTCCGCAAGAGTCGGCATCAAAGCGGTAGGCATCTTTTGTGTATCCAATTTCGCGGATTACATCGCGTACAATTTCCTGAACATCTACATAGGCATCGGTTGTAACTTCGCCGGAAATTACAGCAAGGCCGGTGGTTACCAGCGTTTCTACAGCTACTCGAGAATCCGGATCGTCTGCCAGCATGTTATCTAAAATAGTATCGGAGATCTGGTCAGCAATTTTGTCAGGATGTCCTTCTGATACAGACTCGGAGGTAAAAAGTTTTTTCATCAGTAAAAAAATTCGTGAAAATGGTGATTATTCAGAAGCCTAGAAGCTACAAAAAAATGGATAATATTGCAGATGAAAGAGGAGAGAAATAATTAAGCGGTACTCAATACTAAATACGACTTAATCAAAAGAATTGTTTAAAAGTTAATAGAGTACTATTGGGTCTATTCAGATGGAGATAAAACCCCATCAATATTTAATTAGTCATCCTCCGAAGGCGGATTAATACCCAGGTAATCAAATGCCCTTCGGGTAGCAACTCTACCTTTTGGGGTACGCTGCAGGAAGCCTTCTTTAATGAGATAGGGCTCGTAGACCTCTTCAATCGTACCTTTGTCTTCCCCGACGGCCACACTGAGCGTACCCAGTCCCACAGGACCTCCCTCATAGTTTTCGATAATTGCGGTGAGAATACGAATATCCATTTCGTCAAAGCCGTTTTGGTCCACATCAAGAGCATTCAGAGCCGTATCAGCGATTTCATCGGTAATGGTATTCATATCCTGAACTTGGGCAAAGTCTCGAGTGCGCCGCAATAGCTTGTTCACGATTCGAGGAGTTCCCCGACTTCGGCGTGCAATTTCGTGTGCTCCCTTGTCGGTGATACCCATATTTAGAATAGTTGCAGTACGCAGGGCAATCCGTTGAAGCAGCTCCACATCATAGTAATCCAGCCGCATGTCAATGCCAAAACGGGCTCGCAGCGGGGCCGTCAGCAATCCCTTGCGGGTAGTGGCCCCTACAAGGGTAAAATTATTAAGCTCTATCTGGATGCTACGTGCATTGGGTCCCGAGTCGATGACAATATCAAGCTGATAATCCTCCATTGCCGAATAGAGGTATTCTTCGACAACCGGATTCAAACGATGGATCTCGTCAATAAAGAGAACATCCCCCTCCTCGAGATTGGTGAGCATGCCGGCCAGGTCACCGGGTTTTTCGAGTACGGGACCCGTACTGGGTTTAATCTGGACTCCCATCTCATTTGCGATAATATGCGCCAGAGTTGTTTTACCCAGTCCCGGCGGTCCGGAGAGAATAACATGGTCGAGGGCTTCCTGTCGCTTTTGGGCAGCCTCAATAAAGATAGATAGGTTTTTAATTACCTTTTTCTGACCGATGAATTCGTTGATGCGCGTAGGACGAAGCGTTTGTTCGTACTGTTCGTCATTATCCGTAGCATCTAAAAGAGGATTTTGCAAAATGGATGAATTAATAGTTTATCAATCAGTGGATTAAAGATAAAATTAACTCATTATTTGCAAATATTCGAAGGGTTTATTCGTATAATTTAACTTATGGTTTGTAATTTTGTTCAGGATTCTCTAATTCCTTATCCAGCTTATTAAGAATATCGATTGCCGGCTGTTCATAAATGCCTTCCATTGAGTATACCTGGTATATTGCATCATGCGCATTATTAAGGCTATCGGTATTAATGTAGGCATTCCCTAAATACCAGTATCCTTTTTCCTTAATAAAAGAGGCTTCCTCTGATTGGTTTATAACATTCTTGAAAGATGCTATGGCCTCTTTTAAATCGCCATCGTTAAAATGGATAATTCCTTTGTTAAGGTAGGCTTTGGTAGCTATTGGTTCACCCGGATATTTTTCAATAATTGTGTCATAGAGTGAAACAGCTTTAGTGATATTGCCAGCCAGAGCAGCTTCAAATCCAAGGTTCAATAGTGAATCTTCCGTACTAACCTGAGTATTGTTGGATCGCAGAACCGGAGATGAAACCAGGTTTTCAGATATATTGATATTATTGAGCGCCAAGTCATCCAGCGATTTTTCCGAAGTTCCCGTAAAGAAATTAAAGGCAACAACAATTAACGCAATAGCTGCAGCCGCGGCAGTCCACTTCCATGAATTTTGAAGAGTATAAATGAAATTATGCCGCTCTTCTTTCTCTTCTGGTTCTTTTTTGGACAGAAGGGATTTTACACCTATTTCGGTATTCAGAAGCTCAATGTATTCGGGCTTCTTCAACAGTTCCTCCCATAGCTCACGGCCCTGTTCCTCTGTCAATTGGCCCTTAACATAGGCGTCTATTTTTTGTTCAAGTTCAATGTCTCTTGACATAATTGTGCGATAAATTAGTTCTTATTAGCTTATATGTCGCTTCAAAAGGCTGCATAATGGTATCACTACTAAGTAAGTACGTTTTAGAAGCAAATCCTTACATTATAATTTACTTTTTTTCTGATAACATTCGCTCAGCTTTTTTATTAACCGGTGCTTTCGGGTCCAGGCATTGCTTAAACTAATATCAAAGTGGTCGGCTACTTTTTGTGTATTCACATCAGGATTATCAAACCAGAATTGCATATATTTCTGATATTCATCCTTTAACTGGTTCAAACACCACTGGAGCAGGTTTTTTTGTTCTTTGTCTAGCAAAGACTGCAGCTGACCGGGCTTATGTTGATGAAGGCCTGAAACTTCTTCAAATGACACCTGCTTTCGATTTTGTTGTTCTTTTAAATAGGCATTGCGACAGACCGAGATCATATATTTAACAACCTGATCCGGATTTTTCACTTTATCGTTGCGAATAGATTCTATGCTAATAAGGAGCGCTTCTTGTGCCATGTCTTCGGCATCCGATTGGCTGGCATTCATGTGAATACGTAAAAAGGCTACCAGCCGGGGACGGATCGCTTTTACTAACTTGTTTGTTTTTTTGGTGTTATTTTTTTTCAGGGCGCTAACCAATTCGGAGTAATCCATGTTGCTTCAAATAAAAACTATATAAATAGAATCTTAAATTTTAATAAAAATAATAACAATATGTGCCTCTAATTCTAAAATTCTGGTAGTAAAAACGATAAATATTCCCTTTTTTTATTAAATGAGCGCATAGTTATGGATATAACTCCAATTATTAAGGCATAAATGTACCGCGTACAGTTAAAAAACTTTGAAGGTCCTCTGGACTTACTCCTCTTTTTTATCAAAAGGGATGAGCTTGATATCTATGATATTCCTATCTCATATATTACCAATCAATTCCTGGAGTACATCAGCCTGATGGAAGAACTGGACCTGGATGTGGCCAGTGAATTTATCCTTATGGCCAGTATGCTGATGTCCATAAAGGCAAAAATGATGCTGCCCCAGGAAGATTCCTCCGAGGAGCTGGATGAACATGATCCCCGTTATGAATTAGTGCAGCGACTGTTAGAGTATAAGCGGTATAAGGAAATGGCCGAAAAAATGGAATCTATTGAGGAGGAGGCCCAGAAGAAACACTTTCGTGGATACCGGGAGGTCGATCAGGTAGAAAAACAGGCCAGCGGAGAAGCCTTGAAGAATGTAACAATGTTCGACCTGATGACTGCTTTTAAAAAGGTGCTGACTGATATTAAGAAGCAGGAGGCCATGCACCATGTAGAAAAAATTCAGCATACTATCGAGGATCAAACGGAATACGTATTAAATAGACTACAAGAGAGCGGACGAACCGGATTCCGAGCTATGTGCAGGGAACTGGAAACCCGTACAAAAATCGTAGTTACTTTTTTGGCTATTTTAGAGATGCTCAAAGAACGGCAGATAAATTTGTATGTGGAGAATGATGATCCGACAGATTTTTATCTGGATTTAAAGCCTGTAGATGAAATTATTAGCGCAACATAAACTATAAGTAACCTCAAAAAGTAAATCAGCCAATATGCAACGCAACATTACGACAGGACTATTTCTAAGTCTACTATTAATTATAGCAGGATGCAGTGGAACAGAAAAAGCAAGTCAGAAAGCTCCCGTTTCTGATACAGAAACACTATTAAGCTACCAGAATAGTATCACGGAGGATTTTTTGCGCCATCATTTGTCAATATTTGCAGCTGATTCTATGGAGGGTCGAGAAACAGGTGCCCCGGGAGAAAGAAAAGCAGCGGAATACCTGTCCGAGCAATATGCACAAATGGGACTGATACCCGTAGGTGATAATGATACTTACTATCAGCATTTTGATCTTAATACCACGCAAAATGATAGTATAATATTCGAGACCTTTACTACAAATGGAGAAGAAAAGAGTATTGTGAGTCGTTCGGTAGCCAGCAGCCAATCCACCGCAGACTATATTCGTGCTTTTGGAGGTACGGATTCCTTACAGGGTGAAATTGTATTTGCCGGTTTTGGTGTTAACGATCCGGCGCGGGAGATTGCTCATTTAGAAGGGGCAGATCTTCAGGGAAAGTGGGTTATGGTATTTCAGGATATTCCACATGTAGAAAATGGGGATACCCTTATCAGCTCGTCTGTGGATAACCGAAGTAGATTTAATGCAATTTTTGGAGCGGGTGCTGAAGGTATTTTACTCATTTCGGATATGAGCGAAGCCGAATTTGAGGAAGCTGCGCGAGCAGACCAGTCTGCATTCGGAGAACCATCAAACATGCAGTTGGCTTACCTCGAGGATGAGGGTGATTCCGGCCAGGGGACTTTTTCAAAAGGATATAATATGATTAGTCCCGGCATGGCTGCCCGGATACTTAATTTAGAGGGAGGCGCAGATGCAATTAAAGAGTACCGGGAAGATATTATTCAAAATATTAAAGACTTTTCTCCCGAACCGCTCAATTATGGTCTTGCCCAAATCCCGTACACATCGAAAAATTCCATAAGAACAGAAAATGTACTGGCCTACATTGAAGGGGTTGACCCGGAGCTTAAAGATGAGGTTGTGGTAATTACTTCGCATTATGACCATGTAGGAATTGGTCAGCCGGATTCTACCGGTGATCGTATTTACAATGGCGCGGACGATGACGGCAGCGGAACCATAGGGTTGCTTAATATTGCACATGCATTTCATAAGGCAGCCGAGGATGGTGTACGTCCCAGAAGGAGTATCTTGTTCTTGAACGTCACGGCAGAAGAGAAAGGCTTATTGGGATCCCGATACTATTCCGACCATCCGGTATTTCCCATAGAAAATACGGTGGCTAATATTAACAGTGATATGATTGGCCGAATTGATGAAGAACACGAGGAACAGGGTGTAGAAGAATATGCCTATATTATCGGTGGAGAACTTATTTCTTCAGATTTGGATAGCTTGATAAAGGCGGCAAATAACCGTTCAGGAAAGATAGAACTCAACAACAAGTATAATGACCTGCAGGATCCCAACCAGTTTTATCGTCGCAGTGACCACTGGAATTTTGGTCGGTTAGGCGTGCCATTCGCGTTCTTTTTTACCGGGGTGCACGAAGATTACCATCAGCCTTCGGATGAAGTTCACAAAATACGTTTTGAGAAGTTGAGTAAAATTGTGCGTACGATGTATGCCTCTACAGTACTAATTGCAAATGCAGATCAGCAACCGGTAGTAGATAATCAGGAATTTATAGAGATTACCAAAGAAAATTAGCGTTGGTAGAATCAGAAATCGTTTTATCAGAATAATTCGGCCGTAAGATCACATATTTCTTCCAGCATCTTTTGGTGTTCTTCGGTAATGGAGTCCCGGGTATGGGAATCAATGTCGAGTTCGGCTACGAATTCGCCCTCTTTTTTGACGGGGACAACGATTTCCGCCTTTACGTGAATGCTGCAGGAGAGGTAGTTATCGGCCTTGCTGACATCCGGAACAACAAAAGTTTCGTTCGTTTCGGCGGCTTGGCCGCAAATGCCTTTTCCGAAAGGGATACGGGTATGGTCGGTAGCTTCCCCAACATAAGGGCCAAGAACCAGCTCTCGGTCCGCTTCGGGATCGACTAAGTAAAACCCAACCCAGTCAAAAACTTCTATTTCGTCGGATAATAACTGGCAGATTTCCTGTAGCTTTTCATCCCGCTTTATATCCGGTTTATTAATAATTTTAGCAACTTGCTCTGTTAAAAAGTTCGTGTTGTTCACCGTATCTGGATTTGCTTTAATTCTATATCAATATTGGTCATAGCATTATATAAATGAAAATACGACTTAATTTATCCTAAGAAAAATGTGTATTTTTGAAAATCATTACACTCCCCAAAAGTTTTTCGATTGTCAGTATTATGGTTGAAGACCTATTGAATCAAAGTAATTTAGTTACCACTTATTTTTCGAGTTCTTTTTCACTGTTTATTGCCGCTTTTACATCTATTATTTCTGTAGCTAATCCGTTGGCGGCGATGCCTGTTTTTTTATCTCTTACTGAACGAAATTCCGATGCTGAGCGGATAGCAGTTGCGCAGAAAGCCTCTTTCTATATGTTTTTAGTTCTTATCATTTTTCTATTGGCGGGAACCTATATCATGAGCTTCTTTGGTATTAGCCTGTCGGGAATTCGTATTGCCGGCGGACTAATAATCTTGCGGGCGGCTTATTCGATGCTGAACCCGGATCAGTCAGAAAGAAAAATTTCTGATGAGGCACAGGAAGCAGCCAAAGATAAGGAGGATGTTTCCTTTAGCCCCATGGCAATGCCCATGCTTTCCGGTCCTGGCAGTATAGCGGTTGTTATTGGTTTGGCCTCTCAGGCAGGCGGAGTTATAGATCTTGTTATTATGACACTGGCTATTATTTTGGTTGCCTTAATTTCGTTTGGAGTTCTTCGATTAGCTCCCTTTTCAGCAAAGTATATTGGTCCCACCGGTATGAATGCCATCACCCGGATGATGGGATTCATCGCTATGGCTATTGGTGTACAGTTTATTTTAAATGGTATCTCAAAATTTTTTGGTGTATAGATCCAAGTAGGCTATTTCCACTGAAGGGATAAGCAGAAGTACTTTTTATTTCTGTCTGTTAGCAATGAGGCGGAGCCCATCTAGGGTTAACATGGGATCCGTAACATCAAAATAATCTGTATGAGGAGCTATTTTTTCAGCAAGCCCGCCGGTTGCCACTACTTTTGCCGCTCCCATCTGTTGGCGCATCCGGTCAATGATGCCTTCAATCATACAAATATGTCCAAGCACCAGTCCCGATTGCATCGATTCAATGGTATTCGTACCGATTACCTTTGGCGGTGGCTCCATTGGAATCTGGGAAAGCTGAGCGGCTTTTCCAACCAAAGCATCAATGGTAACCTTGAGTCCCGAGCAAATAGCTCCTCCCATTAATCGGCCCGGCTTTTCCACCGCCATTACGGTTGTTGCGGTTCCAAAATCCACTACAATGCAGCTGTCATTAAATAGCTCGTAAGCACCAACGGAATCAGCAATGAGGTCGGCCCCCACTTGCGCGGGATCGGGACGTTTTATTTCTATACCGGTTTCAAGATCTCCATTTAGAATTAGCGGATCCACATTTGATCGATTCCTAAAGACCTCACGAATGGTTTGGGTGAGCTGGGGAACAACACTACCAATGATAATGCGGTTAAAGTGGGAGTAATTCAGGTCTACTTCTTTAAACAGACTGCCCATCAGTACTCCATATTCGTGAGCAGTTTTATCGTCATCCGTTTGGATGCGCCATTGATGTATCCATTTATTTTCGTCAGATACTCCGATGACGATATTACTGTTTCCGATATCCAGTGCTAACAGCATAATTTATTGATTCAATTTCTTTTTGATTAGAAGCTTTAAAATAGTCTCCCAAATATCTACTTCAAAATTTGTATAATAGCAATGATTCTAATATGATTTTATAAAGTTATTTTAATACTGAAAACAGACCTTATGGATGCGGCTGATCATTTTTTGCGATTGTACTCTTATGATATCTGGGCAAATGACCAAATATTGTTGACGCTGCAGGATAACTTGAGTTTTCCTGAAGCTGATGAAGCCATAGCTTATTACAGCCATATTGCCGGCGCGCAGGAAGTATGGTATAATCGAATTAAAGGCCAATCTGCTGATGAGCTGGATATTTGGCCGGATTATGGATTATCGGAAGGGCTTCAAAAGCTAAAAACGCTTTCCGAAAAGTGGAAATTATTAATTGAGAATAATCGGTCATCATTAGACAAGGTGATTGCCTACCAGAATTCTAAGGGAAAAGCTTTTGAAACCCCGTTATCGGATATTTTGCAACACCTTATTATCCACGGACAGCATCACCGTGCACAGATCGCCGTTTTGTTGCGAAATGCAGAAATCACACCGCCTGCAACTGATTTTATCTTTTTTAGCCGTTCTAATTAGTATATTCGCACCGTTAAGCATTTAATTAAAATCACACGAGGTATCCGTTCTGAAACTTATTGAAGAGTATCTGGCTGCATTTTCAAGTTTTATGTGGGGCATGCCGCTGGTGTATCTGTTAGTCGGCGGTGGACTTTTCTTTATGGTCTACTCCCGCTTTGCTCCTTTTAAATACTTTTTCCATGCGCTCGAAATATTGCGTGGAAAATATGATAATCCTGATGATCCGGGAGATATTTCTCACTTTGAAGCCCTTTCCAGTGCTCTTGCTGCTACCGTTGGTATGGGAAATATTAGCGGGGTGGCAGTCGCAATTTTCATGGGTGGGCCCGGCGCACTCTTTTGGATGTGGGTAAGTGCCTTTGTAGGGATGGCGACGAAATTTTTTACTTGTACGCTTGCTATTTTATATCGTGGAAAAGATACAGCAGGTAAAATACAGGGAGGCCCCATGTACGTAATAACAGAGGGACTCGGTAAAAAATGGAAACCGCTGGCTATGCTGTTTGCTGTTGCCGGTATTTTTGGTCCGCTCCCCATTTTCCAAGCAAATCAACTGACACAAATCTTAAGAGATAGCATTTACATTCCCCAGGGTTGGGTAGCTGAAAGTGCCCACATGGGCGGTGACCTTATTACCGGACTCGTACTTGTCGTGATTGTGTCTATCGTTATATTTGGAGGAATTAAACGCATTGGGAAGGTCACATCCCGGTTGGTTCCTGCTATGGTGGTTATTTACGTAGGTTGTGTGATAGCTATTTTAGTTTCTCATATAGCCGAAATACCCTATTACCTGGGACTGATTGTTACGGATGCATTTACCGGAAAATCGGTGATGGGCGGAGCGGTAGGTTCATTAATTGTAATAGGTATTCAACGCGGAGTATTTTCCAATGAGGCCGGTCTCGGTACCGAGGCTCTTGCCCACGGAGCTGCTAAAACGAAAGAGCCCGTGCGGGAGGGACTCGTTGCCATGCTTGGTCCGGCTATCGATACGATTATAACCTGCACGATGACAGCTCTGGCTATTTTGGTAACAGGAGT
>CAYXVW010000016.1:0-19550 GCA_964468695.1 uncultured Balneolaceae bacterium
AAAGTCCAATCATCAGGGGTACGTCAAGACGTATCAGTTGTTGAGATACACGCAGGGGTATAATCAGTGCCGATAGGCCAAGAATGAAAAGAATGTTGAAAATATTACTTCCGATAATATTGCCAACTGCAATATCTGTCTGAACAGACAGGGCGGATTTTATACTTACCGCCAATTCCGGAGCGCTGGTGCCGAAGGCTACAACCGTCAATCCTATAATCAATGGAGATATTCCCATTTTTTGGGCAATTTGGGATGCTCCTCTCACTAATATTTCAGCCCCGATAATTAAAAAGACTAATCCGAATATAAATACGAGTACGGTCATTGGAATGTTATACTGAAAGGGCTATAAAATAAGAGTTGTTTCACGGGTCTAAAAGGGATGAAATTTGAATCGTAAATGAAAAATAAAATGAGAGAAATAAATATTCATATGCAAATAAAAAAACCCTTGCAAGTTATTGTCTTGCAAGGGTTTGGTGCCCTGGACTGGAGTCGAACCAGCACTCCCAAAATGGGAACTGACCCCTCAAGCCAGCGCGTCTACCAATTCCGCCACCAGGGCAGGGGTTGTTTTCAAAGGCTTCAAATATAGGATTTTTTCACCTTAATTTGAAAGTATTAATAGTTAAAAAGTTTCGTTACGCGATGATTATATTTCCGCAAGCTGCTCTTTAACATATTCGTTTTCCGGATCCATCTTTTTAGCCTGCTCGTAATAGGTACGGGCTTTGGCACTTTGTCCGGCGCGCTGCATCAGATCTCCCATTAAAATCCAGTTTTCAACATCTTTTGGATTCTTTTTAATACGATCCAAAAGATAGTTGATAGCATCGTTACCTTGATCACTCATAATCATATAGAGTACCAGGTTCCGATGGGCGGCAGGAGAATCATCCAGATCTATTGCTTTATCGAAATCCTCTTTTGCCTTTTCCAGGTTTTCTAATTGCAGGTGAGCAAAGCCACGCAGATTATAAAAGCCACTTTTTTCTTCATCGCGTTTAATGGCTTTATCCAGTGCCTCAATGCTTTTCTCCCACTGGTTGAGCTTTTGGAAAACCATACCTTCCAGATGATAACCGTCGGATGTTTCCGGCTCCATTTTTTGGAGTTGATGTGAAATATCGAGCGCGTGATCATAATCTCCTTCATGGAGGAGGGATAATCCTTCTTCTAGTTGATCTTCAAAATTCATGTGATGTAGCCACTTTCGAAGTTAAATTTTATTGAGTTCCCTCAAAGATAAGCAAAGTTCTGACGTTATTCAGACCTTTTGGAGGAAGAACCATCTTCGTCTGTAATATCTTCAAACTCAGCTTCCTCAATTTCTTCGAACTTATCGGATTTTTGGTTTGGATTCCGATTTTGTTGATCGCGTTGGTTCTGCTGAAATTGACGAAACGTCTGATAGAAAAAACTCGAGCTTTTCTTCGAGTTGTTTGCAGACTTGGGAGATAAAAAAAGTCGGCTGATGATCTTGATAAGCAGATACATCAGCACTAAAAATAAGAGAGTGCGTATCATTACAATTAATCAGGAATAATATGAATGTGCGTGTTGCTACGAATTGGTTGATTAAAAATCTGTTCCTCTATATAATCTAAGTGTTTTTTGTTATTTACAAAATCAACTTTTGTAGTGTTAATGATCATCAGAGGCGATTTATTGTAGTGGTAGAAAAAGTGATTATATGCTTCACTTAGTTCTTCAAGATAAGAGCGTGAAATATGTCGTTCATAGTCGCGGTCGCGCTGACGAATATTATGCATTAATCGGTCAACGGAAGATTGTAGGTAGATTACCAAGTCAGGTTTGGCAGAAATGCCAGTCATGATGTCAAAAATAGAATCATAGAGTGCTAGCTCATCTTCTCCTAAGTTAAGTCGGGCAAAAATGCGGTCCTTTTCAAAGATATAATCCGAAATAATCATCTGCTGGAACAGGTCTTTGCTCAACATATCCTGTTGCTGTTGGAACCGGCTTGCTAAGAAGGCCATCTGGGTCGGAAAAGCATACCGTTCACGGTCTTCGTAAAATTTGGGGAGGAATGGATTATCTTTAAACTGTTCAAGTACCAGACGGGCATTATGCCGCTCGGAGAGCAGCTTTGCCAGAGAGGTTTTACCCACCCCGATCACGCCTTCTATTGCGATAAAATCAAATTGGTTTTCCATAGCTACCAACGCAGGTCTGTTTTCTCTATTCTCATCTCCGGTGCACGGGCTATAAGCTGTTTGATCAATGCACCGGTTTGGGGATCTCTCCAATCCGGGAGTATTTCTTCTAATGGTTTTAATACAAACAGTCGCCGGTGATATTCCGGATGGGGAATGATAAGGCTATCCGATTGAATCACCAAGTCGTCATAGCTGATTATATCTAAATCAATAGTGCGGGCACTCCATCGCGGCTGGCGGGAGGTGCGTCCATGGCCGGCTTCAAACTCCTTAAATTTTTTGATGAGTTCTGCAGGTTTTACAGAAGTAGTGATATGAACTGCTGAATTATAAAAATCACGTTCTGAAGGGCCCACAGGTTCTGTAATATAGATAGAAGAAGAGCTGATAGCTGTCTGAGATAGTTCTATAAGGAATGTTTTGGCATCGGAAAGATGCTGTCTGCGATCACCTATATTGGAGCCCAGTGCTACGACGACCTCTGCCATGACATGCTAATTTCTGAGTAATCTGTTTCTGTATCAACCGGTGGATGCAGTTTTCGAACGGCAACCTTAAGTTTTTCGACCTGTGGGAACCGGTTAAAAAGCTGGTCTCCTATCTCTTTGGTGAGTGATTCAATCAGTTTTTGGGACGGTCCCTTTATGATATCGTGCACGACAGATATCGCCTGCTGGTAATCGATGGTATCTTCAAGCCGATCACTTTCAGCTGCTTTTTGAAGGTCGGCAGTAAAGATAAGGTCTACTTCAAAATTATTTCCATCTTTTCGCTCTTTCTCATAGAATCCGTGCTTCCCTTTTATTCGAATATTTTTAAGGGTTAGGGTATCCATGGATGCTAGAGAGTGGCCATTTCGATCTTCTGATATAGCTCATCAACCATACGCTTGTGTTTAGCCGTGGTCTGCATCCGTTCTTCGACCGTTGAAATAGCATGAATGACTGTCGAGTGATCTCGACCCCCGAAATGGAGCCCAATCGTTTTTAGGCTGGAGTCGGTAAACTGTTTGGATAGATACATCGCAATCTGTCGGGCTTCCACAATTTCCTGTTTCCGGGTTTTTTCCCGCACCTTATTGGTGTCAATGCCAAAGTAATCGCATACATAATCCTGAATCTGTTCAATAGAGACCGTTGTATGCGACTCCTTAATCATATCCCTGAGTACCTGCTTCGCCATTTGGGGCTCAATTTCATCTACGTGCTGTAGAGAAGCAAAGGCCAGGAGCTTAATAATAGCACCCTCAAGGTCTCGGACATTTGATTTGAAATTATGGGCTATAAACTCCAGCACTTCATGAGAAAGCTCAATACCGTTATCGTTGGCCTTTCGTTCAAGGATTGCGTAGCGAGTTTCATATTCTGGGATTTGTAAGTCGGCGCTGAGTCCCCAGCTAAATCGTGAAATTAATCGTTCTTCAATATCGGGAATTTCGCGGGGAGCCCGGTCGCTGCTTAAAACGATCTGTTTACCATCCTGATGTAAGGCATTAAAAATATGGAAAAACTCTTCCTGCGTTTTTTCCTTTCCGCTAAAGAACTGGATGTCATCTACAATTAAAAGATCAATTTGGCGGTAGAACATCGTAAATTCGCTGGCCCGGTTATTGCGAATGGCCTGAACAAATTCATTAGTAAAACTCTCGGAAGAAATATAGAGCACGGCCAGCTCATTGCCATACTCTTGTTTGGCTTTATTGCCAATACTTTGGATAAGGTGTGTTTTACCTAATCCCGTACCCCCATAAATGAAAAAAGGATTAAAGGAATTACTTCCCGGATTTTCCGCGATAGCCATTGCAGCTGAGCGTGCTAACCGGTTACAATCTCCTTCGATATATCGGTCAAAAACATAATTGCTATTAAGATTCGGATCTATTTTTGTTTTGCGAATGCCTGGTATTACAAAAGGGTTTTCAATTTTGCCGGGACTGTATTCCCCATAACCATCCATATCCTGACCTTGATTATTATCCGGCGGCATTGGTCGTTGGGGTAGGCGTACAGATCTGTTGTCTGCTTCGTCCTCCGACTTTTCAAGCACAACGGAATATTCTAATTTTCCGTCTTCACCAAGAACTTTAGCCAATGTTGAGCGCAACATACCATAATAATGCTCCTCAAGCCATTCGTACCAAAATTGGCTGGGCACCTGGATGGTAAGCGTATTATTTTCAAGTTTAACGGGCTCAATAGGTTCAAACCATGACTTATACTTTTGGTAGCTGATATTGTCCTTAATAATTTCCAGGCACTGCTTCCATGCAGCATCGGCAGAAAGAGTACTCAACGTCCCACAACCTCCTAAATGATTAATGTTTGCTATACAAATATACCCCGCAGTTATCCACACATCTTAGTGCTGTCACTAATTAGGGTGAAACGAAGATGGCAATTTAACAGGCAGATGTCAAAAAAATATTTCACAATAAACCAAAAGTTATCCACATTGCTCTAAACAGTGTAACCTATTGGTATGCAATTGATTAGCATTTTTTTAGCTTTTCTATCAAATAATACTTGACAGTACATAATAGTACGCTAACAATGATTTTACCTTTATGTAACACTAAAATAGCCTCTGTAAAAAAGTTTTCAACAAGTTATCCACATAGGAATGTGAATTTTTTTGCTCCCTTTTAAAATACTTCGGTAGCTTTAAGAAATGCTGGCTATTAGGGGATTAATCTGGATAACCAATCAGGAATCGCTCCTTCTTATCATAGTCTTTCAGGAGGGTAGTATTCCAGCTATTACGATGAAAAAGTTGCTGGATATTCGTGGAAAAGTGTTCATGGAGTTCAAGGTAGAGTTTGCCATTGTCAGATAGGTTATTTTCGGCAAATTCCAGGATACTTCCATACATTAGATCCATGTCCTCTGTAAAGAGTGCTTCGCTCGGTTCGAACTGGTATACCTGGGGTTCCAGCGTTGCCTTTTCTTCCGGCGTTATATAAGGAGGATTAGAAACAATGATATCAAATTGAGCATTGACAGGTATAGAATTCGGCTCAAGTATATTGCCTTTTTTAAAAGAGATGTCGACTTCATTTTGCTGAGCATTTTGGCGGGCTGTTTGGAGAGCTTCCTCTGAAATATCTATTCCCCAAAGGTTCCAGTCCGGGCGTTCCATTTTTAAGGCGATAGGAATACAGCCGGAGCCGGTGCCAATGTCAAGTACATTTAGCGATTCTTTATGGCTTTGACTGCCGGAGTGTCGGTCCAGTATGATCTCAACCAGCTGTTCGGTTTCAATACGAGGGATAAGTACACTCGGATCCACGGAAATACGGGCATTCATAAAATCGGTGAACCCGATAATGTATTGAAGCGGTTCATGCTGTGCGCGCCGCTTAACCATAGGTCGGAGCTTTTCAAGCTCTCCTGGCGACAGCGGACGGTCATACTTGAGATAGAGATCCAGACGTTTAATGTCGAGCGTTTCGGCCAACAGCCATTCAATACTGTGTCTGGGATCGGGAATATTTTTTTCTTCAAAATATTCCGTAGCCCATTCCAGCATAGAAAGAACGGTCCATTCCTTAACCTTTTTGCTCATAGAGAGGGATTGCGGTAATTAGGACTCCTCTTCTTCAGTCTCCTGGTCTTTTTCTTGTTGAACAGTCAGACCGAATCGTTTGGCAAAATCGAGGATGAAATCCGTTACTTCGTTATCGATAGTACGTTTTTCCTCATCAAGCGAACTGCCCCGAAAACCCATACGGCCGCCGGTTTTTTTAAGGATAAACCGATTTTGTTTGCCGGTAAATTCAATAATACAGGTAAGGGTTACGCTTGCATTAATTTGTTTTTCGTACTCTTCAAAAACAACTACGTGAACTTCATCATCGTGATCAGATGAATCGTACTTGTATGTGTATTTGGGCTCAATATTACTGGATAGTTGGGTCGGCATCCGTCGCAGGGTATCGGCCGGCCCGAAAACGAGATACTTGCTTACTGAACTCATATTTTTTAGACTTCAATTTAGTGAGTTACTTAAACAGCCTGAATAAACGCCTTTCTGAATCCATAGTCAAATATACTTGCAAATAAATTTGAAATTATTTAAGCAAAATTTAAATATTACGTATATTATTAACATACTATAGTTCTGAATTCAGGAAGGCCATAGAGAGCCTTTAAAATTGAAGCAGTTTTTATGAAGAATAAGAGAAGTCATTGTATTGGAGCGGTTTTACTACTGATCGTTTTGGGTATAACCGTTAATACTGCACAGGCACAGCTTGAAGAGCCAGATGTGATAGAAAAATCCGAACCAAAGACACCTCTGAGTGAAGGCTATCATAATGACATCGGCTTTGATGTGGTATTAAATAATTTTGGATTTGGAATTGGAGGACATTATAGCCGGGTCTTGGGTGATTATACGGAATTGACTTTCCAGACCGCTATTACTGGTATCAGAGATGTAAGTGAGCAAAATTTCCAAAACTTTTTTACCGGTAATCAAATTGTCCCCAACAGATATAAGCGAGCGTTTGGTTTTCCTTTCCTCCTTGGAATGGAGCAGCGGATCTTTGCCCGGCAGATTGAAGATAGTTTCCGCCTTTTTGTGGGGGGAGCTGTCGGACCTGCCATGGCGTTTACCTATCCCTATATCAATGATACAGATGGCAGTGGGTTTCGAACGTATGTGGTACGGAATGGGTTTTTAAGGCCGACAGAAAGAGTCAATGATTTTTTTACAGGATGGGGAGATGGTGAATCCCATTGGGGATATAGCGGAGAATTAAAAATAGGCGCCGATATTGGCAGTTCTTTCGGAACCCGAACCACGGTAGAGTTCGGTTATTTCTTCTACTATTTTAGTGAAGGTTTGCAGCTTATGGAACCTTACAGACCCTATGGATATAATGAGAACGGAAATCCTGTTATATTTAATGCTGAGGGTGAGCAGCGATCGCATTTTGATGCTCAAAAATATTTTGGGACGCCACAGATCAAATTTACCTTTGGAAGCATGTGGTAGCCCGGGCTGCTGGAAGGCAGATACCAGGCTATTCAATATTTGCCATCCAGAATCAAATAACGTTTTCTTCTTTATCCATAGATAAAATCCTTGTACATTTCGACACAATTTCACTGAAATTAATATAGCAGAGTATGAGTTTAATAGACGAAATTATAGGACGTCAAATTATTGACTCTCGCGGTAATCCCACCGTAGAGGTAGATGTAGTATTAACCAATGGAGTTATGGGAAGGGCTGCGGTACCTTCGGGGGCTTCTACTGGTGAGCACGAGGCGGTAGAGTTACGGGATAGCGAGTCAGACCATTATCTGGGCAAAGGTGTGACGCAAGCTGTGAATAATGTAAATACCGTTATTGCAAACGAACTTAGAGGACTGGAAGTATTTAACCAGGTTGAGCTTGACCAAACGCTGTTAGAAGTTGACGGAACAGAAAATAAGGGGAATCTGGGTGCTAATGCAATTTTAGGAGTTTCTCTTGCTACGGCAAAAGCGGCAGCCAATGCGCTAAACCTTCCTTTGTGGCGCTATATTGGTGGTGTAAATGCCAAAGTATTGCCTCTTCCAATGATGAATATAATCAACGGCGGCTCGCACGCTGATAACAACGTGGATCTTCAGGAATTTATGATTATGCCCAGTGGCGCAGCTTCTTTTTCTGAGGCTGTGCGCATGGGAGCCGAGATCTTCCATCATTTAAAGAGCGTACTCTCTTCAAAAAAATATAGTCCGGCGGTCGGCGATGAAGGAGGATTTGCACCAGATCTGGATTCCAATGAAGAAGCTGTAGAAGTGACCTGAGAGGCCATGGACAAGGCTGGTTATACGCCTGGAGATGAAGTGGTTATTGCGCTGGACCCTGCCACGGCTGAATTTTATAATGCAGATAAAGAAGTGTACGAGTTCCGCTGGAGTGATGGCAGTGAGCGAACAAATGACGATATGGTTGAATTCTGGAGCAGCTGGGTCGAGAAGTATCCGATTGTTTCTATTGAAGACGCTCTTGATGAAAATGACTGGGACGGCTGGAAAAAACTGACCGATGCAGTTGGCGATGAAGTACAGTTGGTAGGAGATGACCTTTTTGTAACCAATACCGAGCGGTTGGCTAAAGGTATTCAGCAGGGAGTGGCGAATTCAATTCTCATTAAAGTGAACCAAATCGGTACGCTTACCGAAACGCTGGATGCCATTGAAATGGCTCACAAGAATGATTATACAGCCGTTATTTCACACCGATCAGGTGAGACAGAAGATACCACAATTGCCGATTTGGCAGTAGCAACCAATGCCTGTCAGATTAAAACAGGATCCATGAGTCGTACCGATCGCATTGCCAAGTACAACCAGTTGTTACGTATCGAGGAACAACTGGGAGAGAATGGAATATTCCTGGGTAGCGACGCCTTCGGATTTTAAGGAAAATAATAGCCTTTGCGGATGAAACAGTCTGTATTAGAAAGTCTGTTTCATCCGCATAAAGTTTCATATGCTTTAGTTACACAAAGTAGTGTGTTATGTCATAATTCTGCATGCGTATCTCCAATATAAGACTTCAAAACTTTCGGAATCATACCGACACGCAGGTTGAGTGGGGGGCGCACATGAATGTTATTATAGGTCAGAACGGCGCGGGGAAAACCAATCTCATTGATGCCATTCATTACCTGTGCATGAGCCGAAGCTTTGTAGCCAACAGTGATCGCTATGTTGTAAATTATGATGCGCCTTATTTTATGATTAAGGGGCACTTTGAAGGGAATATACGTTCCAGTTTTGATGTAAGCTGTTCCTATTCCCGGGGTGAAGGCAAAAAAATTTTTGTTAATGAAAGTCCACTGGATAGGCTGTCTGATCTTATTGGAATGGTTCCTGTGGTGGTTCTTTCGCCAGGTGATAAAAAATTAACCAGCGAGGGACCCAAACAACGCCGCTCTTTTATTGATTCTTTTATAAGTCAAATCTCCCCGCGTTATTTGCAGGATTTAATGGATTTCCGAAAGGTCCGGAAGCAACGAAATAAATTGCTCCAGGAATTTCGTGGACGACGCGAGGTTTTAGAGGCATATCTGGAGCCATGGAATGTACAGCTAGTGGAGTATGGATCGCGTATTGTAGCAAAAAGAACGGAGGTACTGGATCAATTTCAGGATTTTCTGGCGCGGGAATATGAGGTTATTTCGGGGATGCGGCACAAACCACATTTAGAATATCAGACTTTTTGCGAACCCTCTAAGAAAGCAGAGACTTTACAGGAGCGCTATACGGCTAAATTGGAAGACGAGATAGACCATGAAATAGAGCGCGAGCTGACACTTGTGGGCCCACATCGCGATGAGATTGTATTTTATCTCGATGATTTTGAACTGCGTAAATATGGTTCTCAGGGGCAGCATCGTTTATTTGCTCTTTCTTTAAAACTTGCGCAGCTTTTGTATTTTTCAGAAGAACTGGATGACCTGCCACTTTTCTTGCTGGACGATGTGTTTGGCGATTTGGATGCCCAGCGCACGGAAGTGCTGCTGAATGCGCTTATTGAACATGCAGGACAAACATTTGTAACAGCTGCCAATCCTATCCCTTTTAATGATTATATTACTTTTGATGGCGAAAAGAATCGGAAGTTTGAAGTAACCGAAGGCGAGGTTAGCAGACTGCAATAAAGATTATTATATAGTAATGGCACGATATCGATCAAATACTCCTAAATCTCTTAAAGATGCGCTTACGGATTTTCTTGAAGACTTTCCACACCGCAAACGGTTGAAGCGCGGTATGATTCTATCAATTTGGGAAGAAACGGTGGGGGAACGTATTGCCGATGAAACTGAAAATATTCATTTTGAACACGGAAATTTGGTCGTGCACGTTAAAAATCCTGCCTGGCGGCAAGAAATTCATATGAAGCGGTTTAGTATTGCTAAAAAGTTGAATGAAAAGGTAGACGAAAAAATCATTAAAGAAATCGTAGTTCGGTCATAGCTTTACAAGGAAACGATCTGGCTGAGCTAAGAGAATATTTTCATAATGGAATTACCTGTAGAAGAATATAAAGAGAAACTGACGGCATTCTGGGAGAATATAATCCGGAAGTCGGATGAGGGAGAAATGGCCGAGATGGGAAGGGAGCGAATCGCCGTTTTTGTAGTATCCCTTATTCTTGCTATCTGCCTTTGGTTTATGGTAAACCTGAGCATGGATTATAATTTAAATATTGATTTGCCTATTGAGGCCGTTTCAATGCCGGAAGGTCAGGCATTGAGCGAAGAATTGCCCCAGTCTGCAACCGTAAGTCTGTCGGGCGAAGGCTGGAAACTTATTAGTGTTTATAATAATCCTCCTGCTGTAGAAATTAATGTGAGTGAATCTGAAGTAAACCTCTATGAACAAGTTCAACAACAGTTAAATCTACTTTCCAATATTAGTGTGCAGAAGGTCCAGCCAATCGTGCTGACACTCGATCTGGAGCCTCGGGTTTCAAAAAAAGTACCTGTTCAGCCGGTAATTGATGTATCTTTTGACAATCAATTTGGTTTTAAAGAAACTCCTTCTGTTGAACCCGATAGTATAACTATCAGCGGAGCAGAATCATTAATGGGAGAGATCGATTCCTGGCCGACAGATACCCTTCGGGTTCAAAGCATGTCCGATAATTTTACACAGCAGGTCCCACTGAAAAGCAGTAGCTTAATCAGCTTATCCCGCAGTGAGGTACAGCTTAATGGGGAGATCGTTCAATTTACCGAGGGGGAAAGCAAAGTCGATTTGAATACAAGGAATTTCCCTTCTGGCCGGAGCATTAGTTATAGTCCCTCAACTATTACGGTGAAGTATAGGGTCCCCATTGATGAATACGCAAATGTTCAGGATGAAAAGCTATTTGAAGCCTATCTTACCTACCAGCAGATTATGGAAGATTCGACCGGATATATAAGACCCAACGTAGAACAAGTTTCAGACAATGAGTATGTGAGAATCCGTTCCTTCCAACCGGAAGAAGTCGCCTATTTTATGGTACTTGATGACTGATAATGGTTGTTTGATAAAACAAATACTAGAAGATGCTAAATGTCCATTTGTCAATCTAAGCTTACGCTACTTCTTCGAGCTGTTTTTCAAAAGGCTTGATCACTTCTTCTACCGTTTGTTCCGTTTCGAAATAGGAGAGAATCTTTAAAATAACCTCATCAACCAATACGTCGGGACAGGAAGCACCGGAAGTGACTCCAATTTTTACCGGTTGCCCATTGGATTCGGGTAACCAATTCTCGGTTTGCTCCATCTTTTTGTCCCATTGGTTAAAGTGATGAATACTTTCTGGACCGTCAATTTCTTCGGCATCGCGTACATGATAGGTCGGGAATGCGTGTTCTAATATTTCAACCAGATGCATGGTATTGGATGAGTTATAACCCCCTACAACAATGGAAAGATCGGCATCGGTATCCGCTAAAGCCAGGGTTGCAGACTGATTTTCATTGGTAGCATAGCAGAGCGTATCGGAAGTATCTGCAAAGTGATCGAGGATATCCGCCTCTCCAAATTGTTCAATGGCTGCTTCTTTTAGAATGTTCATGACCTCTTCTGTTTCAGTAGCCAGCATCGTGGTCTGATTGATGACCCCGAATTGTTTTAGGTCTGTATAAGGATCAAATCCATCCGTGCTTTTATGTCCGAAATATTTATCAAAATCCGATTTAGGCCGGTCACGAGTAAGGATATCTGCCAGAACTTGAGCCTCCTCTGTATTGAGTAGTACAACACAGGAAGAGTGATTGGCGCTATGCGAAAAAGTGGCGCGGGTTTCTTCATGGCGGTGCTTCCCGTGAATAACTAGCGAGTATCCCTTTTTCCCCAGCTGCTTGCCTCGGTTCCAAACCTTTTTGACAAAGGGACAAGTGGTATTAAACTGGTACGGATCAATCCCCTGATCTTTTAATTTTTTCTGCATCTCCAGCGTGGTTCCAAAAGCGGGAACAATAACGATATCATCTTCATCCAGTGACTCGATGGGAATAATTTCCGTACCATCTGTTTCAAAAAGGAACTGCACGCCACGTGCCTGCAGATCCTCATTTACAGTAGGATTATGAATCATTTCGCTGAGCAGATAAATATCTTTGTCCGGATACTGCTCTACTGTTTCATAGGCAATATCGATGGCATTTTCTACGCCATAACAGAAACCGAAATGGCGGGGAATATAAAATTGCACGGGTCCGAAGTCGAGCACCGTTGGATCCAGATCCTTTTTACGGGGATCTACAATTTTATTGGCCTCCTTGACTTTGCGGATAATCGGAGACTGATAAATATCAGGTATATTGAACTTTTTACGACCCATGAACTCACTTATAATTTTTTTTATAGCTAGCTGAGAACCTTTCTAGTAGATTTAGATGATCTTCAAATATACAAAGTTTAGCACCAAACATCAGCAGGCAGGCCAGGATTCATACTCCTCAACACTCTTTAAACTATGAGCTATGCTTCTGCAACTTCATCAAGTTTTACACCCACCAAACGACTAATTCCAGTCTCGGGCATGGTCACTCCATACATCATTTCGGCTTTACTCATCGTCTTTTTGTTATGAGTAATGATAATGAACTGCGTGTCTTCACTGAAACGCTTAATCATGGCCGAGAACCGCTCGATGTTGGCGTCATCAAGGGGAGCGTCGACCTCATCCAGTACGCAGAAAGGCGAGGGCTTTACAAGGTAAATAGCGAAGAGCAGCGCAATAGCAGTAAGTGTCTTTTCACCCCCGGATAATTGGTTTATGGAGGAAGGGCGTTTGCCTTTCGGATTTGCTTTTATCTTTATTTGAGCTTCCAGCGGATCTTCTGCTTCTTCATCAATAAGCAAGTCGCAATAATCATCTTCATTAAAGAGCGTATGGAAAACTTTTTGAAAATTGACCCGTATTTTTTCAAAGGTATCATTAAACCGTTTTGTGGCCGTTTGGTTAATCTTATCAATTGTTTCCCCTAGTTCTTCAGCGGCTTGGTTTAAATCAGATACCTGTTCTTCATAAAAATCCAGACGCTCTTTTTCTTCCTCATATTCTTCTATAGCCAAAGGATTCACTTCGCCGATCTTATTGAGTTTCTGCTTTAGCCAGCCGATACGTTTTTTGGCTTCCTCGGGCTCAGTATCCTCCGGCAACTTTTCCTCAACCTGATCCATTAGTATTCCATACGTTTCCCAGATATGATCGGAGAGGTTCTCGATCTGCATTTCAAACTTTTCCTTGGCCATCGCCAAGTGATGTACCAGCTCCATATTCACTTCTTTGCGGCGGCGGACTTCCTTCAGCTCTTTTTCTATTTCATTAATTCGTCCCCGCTGCTTGCCAGAAGCTTCTTCGGCCTGTTCAAGTGCTTTATCAGCTTCGCGTTTTTTCTCTTTTAAGGTCTCCAGCTGCTCTTCAAGTTGTTCGATGGAAGAACTGTATTTTTTGATACGTTTTTTAGCTTCTTCATTTTTTTCGGAACGCATCTCCAACCGCTTTTTCAGGTTTTTAATCCCTTCCTGGGCCCTTCGTATATCGCGCTCGTGATTTTCAACCTTGTTTTTAAGATCCTGATGCTTCAGTTGCGCATCGTTATACCGGCTTTGTGCAATGGAGCGTTTTTCTTCCAGTTCTTCAAGCGTATCTTTCTTTTCTCCTTGCTGTTTGTGTAGTTGCTTGATCTTCTGCTGGAGTTCTTTCTGCCGAGGCTGCAACTGATCCAGTTCCTCTTGGGCAGCATCCTCATTCTCAATGATCGTCTCTCGCCGGTTCTCTAATTCGCGGATATTTTTTTCATAGATCTGAATTTTAGATTCAAAGCTATTGATTTCGTTTTCAATAGTTCTGACATGCTGCTCTTTTTCTTTGAGTTGCTCCTCAATCTTATTCAGATCAATGTTTTGATACTCTTCCTTTAGCTGTTCGAGTTTTGCAGTTGACTCTTCTATATTAGAGGTAATGCTATCTCTTTTAGCGGAAAGTTTGGAGATCTTATCTTCCAGTCCTACTCGTATGCCGGCGTTTTTGTCCTTGCTTCCGCTCTGCAAAAACTGTTGACTGGTGATCACTTCGCCATCCAGGGTAACGCCCGTATTTCTGCTTCCTGAAATCTGTTTGTAGGCTTCCTCAACTGAATCGACAAGCAGGACATTACCCAGTAATAATTCTTTTAACGCATCAAATTCGTCATCTGTTTTTACGACCTCGGCCAAAGAATTTGTTTCTGTTTCATAAGAATCGGAAAGCTGGTCGAGGGGAATAAATGTAGCCTGACCTTTGTCTTGCTTTTTAAGGATAGAAGCTGCTTCCCGGGCGACCTCAAGCGATTGAACGACCACATAGTTCAGCGTTTTTCCGAGGACGGCTTCAAGAGCTACAGCGTGTTTTTCATCCGTAGAAAATAGGTTTGAGACCACCTCTAAGAGTTCAAAATTGTCGCTGTGCTCTTCCAGCAGAAAGCGAACGCTGGAAGGAAAAGCTTCATTGGAATCTGCAATATTCTGAAGGAGGGAGATTTCGGATTCTACCGAATCCAGACTGCTTTTCTGACTGCGTATCTGATCTTTTAGCTCATCCTGCTGTTGGCTTAAGTTTTCGCGCCGTTGACGGGCATCCAGCAACTCTTTTTGTTGTTGGTCACGCTCTTTAACCGCTTCTTCTAGCTTTTGGGCCTGGAGTTTCTTTTCCCCGCGGAAGTTAGCGATTTCGTCTTCTAGGTCCTCGATTTCTTCCCGGATGCGGATTAGGTCTCCCTCGGCGTTTTCAAGTTTAGACTCAATTTTAATTCGTTTGGTTTGCAGATCGTTGAGCGACTGATTGGTTTGTGTAAACTCCTTCTCCAGTTTGTTCAGTTCTTCACGTTCAGCGGAATACTGCTGCTGTATTTCACTGTACTGCTCCTTGGCATCATTGAGATTTTTTTCAGCTTTTTGAAGATCAGTGTCAAAGGAATCTAATTTGCGTTTATTGCTTTGGAACGCCTCCCGCAAGTCTTTGAGGTCTTCCTCACTCTGTTCAATATCATTGTCATATTGTTCAATGACACTTCTTTCGTTGTTTATTTTTTCCCGGGTAATCTCCAGTTTGGTTTCCGTATCCCGGATTTTAGAATGAAGTTGACTAACACGGCGCTGCGCCTCGGCCTGCTTTCGCTCTTTTTCATTCAGGGCTTCGCGGGCAGATTCTTCTTCCTGCTCCAGTTTTTTAGTCTTTGAAACAATTTCTTTCTTTTCCTTGTCCGCATTGTCTATACGTTCTTTTAGCGGTTCCAGCTCCTCCTGTACTTTAGTATATTCGTGCTTATTAAGGGCTTTGTCTAGCTGTTCCAGCTCCTTTTTGTATTTTTTAGCTTTGTGAGCCTTTTCAGCCTGTTTCTCAAGAGACTTTGTCTTTTTGCGGACTTCAGAGAGAATGTCTTCAACCCGCTGGAGATCTTTTTGGGTATCATCCAGTTTTCGGAAGGTTTTTTTGCGCTTTTCCTTATAGCGGGTGATACCAGCCGCTTCTTCAAAGAGCTTACGCCGGTCATTATTTTTGTCGTTCAGGATTTCTTCTACCATTTTCAACTCAATGACAGAATAGGCATCTGAACTCATGCCTGTATCCATGAAGAGCTCTGTAATATCCTTCAGTCGGCACGTCGTCCCATTGATAAGGTATTCACTCTCCCCGGAGCGATACAGTCGTCGTGAGATGGTAACTTCGTTATACTCGGTGGGAAGGAGTCCCTTGTTATTAACTAGCGTCAGCGATACCTCAGCCATTCCCAGCGCATTTTTTTGAGCCGTACCGTTAAAAATAACGCTAGACATGCTGGAAGAGCGCAAGAGGGTAGGACGTTGTTCTCCCAATACCCAGCGCATCGCATCCACAATATTGGATTTTCCGCACCCATTGGGTCCTACAATAGCGGTAATTCCCTTGTCAAAAGAGACACTTGTTTTATAGGCAAAACTTTTAAAACCCTGAAGTTCCAGTTCGGATATATACATTCGATATCAACTAAGAATGACAAGTAACAAACTAAAGGCAACAGTTATATCTATAACGGTTTAAATATTACCCCAATTTATTATCATAGCCGTTATTAGATTATAAATAGTGGATATACTACTATTATTAGCGTGTAGTATAAAAAGATGAAATTAGAATGAATAGCATGTGCTAAACAGTCATTATTTCTTCTTTCTTCTTTTCCAGAAGTTTGTCTACTGTTTCTGTGTGCTTATCTGTTATGGATTGAATCTCTTCTTCCGACTCAAATTTGGAATCTTCAGGCAATGATTCTTTTTCAACCTTCTTTTTTATTTCGTCATTGGCATCGCGGCGGGTATTGCGGATAGAAATGCGGGTATCTTCGGCAATATCCTTCACGCGCGTAACCAATTCTTTGCGACGTTCCTCTGATAATATAGGAAGCGGGATGCGGATGATATTTCCATCGTTATTGGGATTGAGTCCAAGACCAGCAGACATAATAGCTTTCTCTATATCTTCCATGGCAGATTTATCAAAAGGCTGTACCGTAAGTAGTCGTGCTTCGGGCGCACTAACATTGGCCAGCTGGTTTAGAGGAGTTTTGGACCCATAATAATCTACTTTGACCCCGTCGAGCAAAGCAGGCTGGGCTTTTCCGGCGCGAATACGGGATAGTTCTTTTTTATAATAGGAAACTGCCTCTTTCATTTGTTTGTCGGCATCGTCGATAATGGATTGTAACACTGGTGGTATCATAATACGTTAGCTCTTTTTAGTAATTAAGTTACTTGTATTAATATCAAAAATGAATTTAAGAAATCTATGAATCTTCCCAAACCACCGTTGACCCGACGCCTTCTTCACCATTTAAAACTTTTGAAAGGTTCCCGACAATATTCATGTTGAAGACAATAATTGGGGTCTCATTCTCCCGACAAAGTGTAAATGCAGTTAAATCCATTATGGAAAGCCTTTTGTCAAGGACTTCTTCACCAGTGATCGTGGGAAACTTTTTGGCATCGGGATTTTTTTCAGGATCGGAATCGAAGATACCGTCAACCCGGGTACCTTTAAGTATAACATCAGCTTCAATTTCAATAGCACGGAGCGAAGCAGCTGTATCTGTCGTAAAATAGGGATTGCCGGTTCCTGCTCCAAAGATAACAACCCGCCCCTTTTCGAGGTGACGAATCGCTCTTCGTCGGATATAGGGTTCAGCCACTTCTTCCATCCGGATCGCTGACATAAGACGGGTATGAACGCCTTTCCGCTCCAAGGCATCTTGCAGGGCCATACTGTTAATCATTGTGGCCAGCATACCCATATAGTCTCCCTGAACTCTGTCCATGCCTTCCGTAGCCCCTTTAACGCCCCGAAAAATATTGCCGCCTCCAACTACCACCGACACTTCATACCCTTCGGCATGGGCTGCTTTAATCTCATTAGCATATTGTGTTAAGATATCGCCGTCGATTCCGTGTCCCTGTTCTCCTAACAGTGCTTCTCCACTTATTTTAAGTAAAATGCGCTGATAATCTTTTCCCACTGTTTTATGATCCTGTTTTATATATTATTCTGTATTTCGATGTGATATATCCTTTAATCAATCAAAGCTTATAATCTCTTAAGCATAAAAAAAAGGCTACCAAATTGGTAGCCTTTTTTGAGAGTCAATATGTTTACGATTCTTCGCCAAGCTGAAGCCGGTGAAATGATTTCACCAACGGAATCCCGTTTTCTTCGAGGTAAGCTTTAACAGTCTTGCTGTTGTCTTTAACAAATTTCTGTTCCAGTAAGACTCGTTCCTCGTAAAATCGCCGAAGTTTTCCCTGGGCAGCTTTTTCGGCAATTTCTTCGGATTTACCTTCATTGAGCAGTTGTTCCTTGGCAATATCAAGTTCTTGCTCGACAACAGAGCTATCCACTCCATCTCTATTTACCGCAAGGGGATTCATAGCCGCAACCTGCATGGCTACGTCACGACCGATATCTTCATTATCAATTTCATCCTCAAATTCCACTAAAACGCCCAGTTGATTACCGGGATGGATATAAGAAATATATTGGCCTTCAGATTCAGTGTAAATAACACGATTAATTTTAATTTTTTCACCAATCTTGCCAACCATGTCTTTGAGGTGATCAGCCACTGAAAGTCCGTCAATCTCCAGTTCAAGAAGATCATCGACAGAATCAACCTTATTTTCAAAAGCGAGATTCAGGAACTGTTCGGCCCGATTCTGGAAATCTTCATTACGAGCTACGAAGTCAGTTTCACAATTTATTTCAAGGGCAGAAGCCTTGCTACCGTCATCGCTGAGACGCGTTACGATAAGGCCCTGATTAGCTTCGCGATCGGCACGTTTTTCGGAAAGCTTTTGTCCTTTTTTACGAAGGATTTCAATTGCTTTATCAAAATCTCCATCTGCATCTTGAAGGGCCTTTTTACAATCCATCATGCCAGCCCCGGTTTGTTCACGTAGTTCTTTTACCTCCTTGGCAGAAATGCTCATGTTCAGTTACGCTTTTGTTAATTTGTAATTAAAGTTTATATGGTAGATGCCGACTATTCTTCTTCGTCTGATGCGGCTTCTTCTTTTTTATCCTTGCGGCGGGAACGTCGTTTGCCTGTAGCTTTTTTCTTTACTTTAACCTCTTCTTCAGCTTTTTTGGCATTTTCCGCGGCTTCTTCAAGCAGTTCTTCTTCATTTTGTGCTTCTCGGGCAGCATTCCCCTCAATAATAGCATCGGCTATTGCCGAGGCAACCAATTGAATAGTCCGTGCCGAATCGTCGTTGCATGGTATAATGTAATCCGGAATATCGGGATCACTATTGGTATCAACCATAGCAATAATTGGGATATTAAGCTTAACCGCTTCATTTACGGCAATATCCTCTTTAATTGTATCTACGACAAAGACAGCACCGGGTAAGTGACCCATATTGGCGATACCACCAAGCGTTTGTTCCAGCTTTTCCTGTTCCCGTTCAAGCATTAGTGCTTCCTTCTTGGTAAGCTCCTCAAAAGTGCCGTCTTCACTCATGCGGTCAATCTCTTCCATCCGGGAAATGCTCTTTTTAACCGTGGAAAAATTGGTGAGCATACCTCCCAGCCAGCGGTGCGTAATATAAGGCATACCGCATCGGATGGCTTCAGTTTTAACTATATCCTGTGCTTGCTTTTTAGTTCCTACAAAAAGAATAGTCTTTCCAGAGCGTGAAAGTTTGGTAACTTGATCCAGTGCTTCCTGGAAAAATTTCTGTGTTTTCTTAAGATCGATGATGTGAATCCCGTTTCGCTCCATGAAGATATATTCCTTCATTTTGGGATTCCATCGGCGGGTAAGGTGTCCAAAATGGGCACCGGATTTCAATA
>CAYXVW010000017.1:0-19526 GCA_964468695.1 uncultured Balneolaceae bacterium
GACCACCGTCGGAAGACCGCGGCAGTCTCCTGATCCGCGATTCGCTCAGTATCCAAGGATATCCTTCATCTGTTTCCATGGGGATTGATTCTCCTCTATCAGCGGGTCGGCGCTAAAATAAATGAAAACAAACCTTGGAATTGCAACAAAAAAGTAGACAGTGAGTTAAGTCATTCATGCGGCTTGGTTTTGTGTTAGTAGTTGCTCGGGAATAGGCTTTTTCTCCCTTCCCTGCGCACAAGAAAGGGAGAGACGGCTGCATCAATGTAATATATCTCAATTCATTTAAAGTTGAGGCAATATATAGCGCGGGAATTAATTCCCGCGCTAATGATAATCACATCCATATCAGAGGCTAAAACTTATAGTTGGAATCTAACTACTGCCTTGAAAATAGGTCATACACCAGAGGTTACCTGATGCCGAAGATATTCCAGTGCAATCTCGAGGAATCAGAACGCGCCAGGTATTTTAAAGTTCAGGGGAGCAGGGTTCAGGATGGTTTTAGCAATACTACCCCAAGTTCTACTGTTAATAAAGCGTAAAAACTATTACTATTGATTCTAAAGTTAATCCAACATGATGTCGCGTCATTTCCAACATGAATAGAATTCCTCTTCTTTTACTGTGCATCCTTTTTTTTGCAGGGGGGTGTGGAGGCGCACTGAAAAGCGGTTGGACTAATTTTACCGCCTATTATAATACGTATTACAATGCCAAGGAGTACTACCGCGGCGGTTTACAAGCCGTGGAGGATGAGGCGGTAAATATAGATCCTGATAAGCCTGTTCGGGTGCATCCGGCACCTACGGGAGCCGGCGCCGAGTCATTTAAGCAGGCACTTCAGAAGAGTGCCCAGGTGCTGCAGGAACACCGCAGTTCAGTTTGGGCGGATGATGCCCTGATGCTGATGGGGCAGTCGTTGTATTACCTGCAGGAGTATGCCGCATCCTTGCAGCGCTTTGAGGAGGTCGGAGATACAAGCAGCGATACCACCCTGATAGCAAAATCAGCTGTATGGAAGGGGAGGGCCATGCTTGATATGCAGGATTACCAAGGGGGAATAGAATATATTCAATCCGTTTTGGAAAATTATCCATCCGTGTGGTCCCCTGAAATCAAAGGAGAGCTGCAATTGCTGGCCGCTGAACATTCCACTATGCTGGAAGAATGGGATTTGGCATCGGAGATGCTGGCAGAAGCCCTTTCCAACATAGAAGATCGGGTGATGTTGGGGAAAACCTTTTTTCTATATGGACAGGTTCTGGAGCGGAGAGATCGGCTTGGAGAAGCAAACTATGCTTATTCTCAAGTAGCATCTCAGTTTGCCGGCTTTGAGTACACCTATTGGGCGGAAAGGAAGCGGGCAGAGACACACCGGAAACAGGGAAGCCCAGAAACAGCATTAAAGGTCTATAGGCAGCTTTTAAATGATGATAAATATTTGGACCGCCGCCATGAGCTGAGATTTGAAATTGCCCGTGCAATGGAAGAGCAGGGGAAAGCAGAAGAGGCAGAAAAACAGTACCAGCAGTTGCTGCATGGAAATGATCGGTCGGGAGAACAAACCCTTCAGGCACAGACTTATTATCGTTTGGGGCAGTTGTATAGTGATTACTATGACAATTATGAGCTGGCCGCGGCCTATTACGACAGTTCTGCAAGCCGGGGATGGGTTCCCGGAGAAAGCGAAGAATCCGCTGATCTTCAGATGCAGTATGTTAATCTTAAGCAGTCTATTGCCCATGCGGATAGCCTCCTGCAGCTGGGGGATTTGCCTCCGGAAAAATTAGATTCACTGCTGGAAGAAATTCGTACCCAAAAACGACGGGAATTACAGGAGCAGGAAGAATCGGGAACCAATGAACAGATGAGGAACGAGCCGAATGCTTCCGATGAGATGGAACAAGCCGATCAATCATCCATATATGGATTTTTAAATCACCGAAGTACTGAAATGGTGGCCAGGGGTAAGCGTGAATTCCAGATGATATGGGGATCTCGTCCCCTGGTGGATAATTGGCGCAGGGAGGAGGCTATACGGACAACGGGTGCAAGGGAAGAGCTGGTTGATAGTGGTGAGGAGAGTAAGAGTGTGGGTCCGATGGAAGAACTGGACATAGATTTTAATCCGGAAGCTATTCCACGGACAGAAGAACAGCGGCAACGCCTGCAGGAGGAGCAAACCGAGCACTACTACCGGCTGGGGAACCTGCTGTTTTTGGATCTCAGTCGACCTGATAGTGCCAAGCGATACTACCGAAAGGTTATCGACCGGGGGGAGTCCTCCCTGCGTCCCAGGGCCATGTATGCCCTTACAGAAATTTATGGAGAGGAGGGAACACAGTCCCCGGATAGCCTGGATTATTGGAAAGATCGGTTGGTTGCTGAATATCCTGATACGGAGTATGCCGAATTAGTACTCTCCGATGGACCGCATACTGATACTAAAAAGGAAAAAGCGGAAAAGGATAGCCTTCGAAAAGAATTTCATAAGCTTACAGCTACGAATATTCCGTTTAAGGGTGCAAGAATGCGGGGGTTGGTAAAAGACCATGCATCTGAAGAGCAAGCTCCACATATCCATTATCAGGCCCTGGAAGAGTATATACAACAGGCTAAGGCGCTGGATACTTTGGCCGATACATTAATAAACTTTCCTAATCAGGTTTTGCAAGAAGCTCCTGCGTTTCAATCAGTTTATTGGGATAGTGTCAGGATAGTACTCGAAGAACATGAGGAGTTGTTTGAGACTTCCCCCTACCAGTCCAAAGTAACTGCGCTTAAAGAGGAACTAGGCCCTTCGAAGCAGGGTGAGGAGCTGGCCACCTGTAGCGAAAAGGGAATATCGCTAGAGGTGGATCCCAGTATGGAGGCGTTTTTAAGTTCGGTTGAATTTCCTGAAAAAACGGAGGAACAGTCTCTTTTTGGAAGTGTGGCCTATTTTTTTGTGGTCAATGAGGAGGGGAATATAGAAGAGTATGAATTGGCATCGATGTCGGCTTTACCGGATATAGAAGCGGCACTTGAGAAAGCGTTTGAAGAACATCTCAGCTTTCAGCCGCCTGCGCTTAATGAGAATGAGGGAATCTCCAGGATTCGCTGCCGCGTTGAATTTCCCCTGGAAAGTTAAGATGACGTCTTTCAGGCTTATTATTCAGCGGCAGTTACCAACTGATGAATGGTATCTACGTTGAGCTCTTTTAGCTCTTTTACCAGCTGACGGTTGATGTTTTTAATTAGAGCGGGGCCCTCATAAATAAGTCCGGTATAAACCTGAAGGAGATCGGCTCCGGCCAGCATCATTCTCAGCGCGGTAGAAAATGAATCAATACCACCAACCCCTATTATCGGTTTTTGTCCCTTAGTGGCTTTGCTGATCCACTGGATGATTTGAATGCTCTTCTCTGCAATAGGAGGACCGCTTAATCCGCCCTTGCCTATTTTATCGAGCACGGAAGAGTTTGTTATAAGGTTAGCGCGCTTAGAGGAGGTATTGCAGGCCACATAACCATGTACCCGGTGTTCCTCACACACCTGTAGAAGTCTCATGAGCTCTGCTTTTGAAAGATCCGAAGAGACTTTCACCAGGGTAGGGAGCATGCGCGCATCACCCCGAATATTCAGTCCGGAGAGTAGTTCATTCAGAGCTTTGGGATCTTCAAATGTTTTTCCTTCTTCGGTATTGGGACATGAAATATTTATGGTAATGTAGTCCGCAATTTTTTTGGCCTCGTGGAAACTATGGATGTAATCCTGAATCGCCCGATCTCCCATAACACTCGAATCATGGGTTTTGGCAATATTGATTCCCAGCGGTATGGAAACTTTCTTATTTTTAAGGCGCTTAACGACCGTCTTGGCTCCGTCGTTATTAAGTCCCATGCGGTTGATTACTGCCCGGTCCTTAGGCAAACGGAACATGCGGGGACGGGGATTGCCAATGCTGGGATCGCCGGTAATACTCCCCACTTCTACAAAGCCAAAGCCCGTAGCTTCCATTGCACGCGGTATTTTACCGTTTTTATCGAAGCCGGCTGCCAGTCCAATGGGGTTCTTGAACGTTAATCCCCATATCTTTTGGCTGAGTCTGGGGGATTGATAGTTGTAAATAGTCCGTGCAACAGCTTGCAAGAAGTTGCTGTCCGAAACTTTTTGGGCAAATTGATATGTCAGATCGTGGGCCCTTTCAGCATCCAGCTGAAATAATAGGGTTTTGACCAACGAATTATATATCATAATATGAGAACGATGCTTTTTCCAACTCCACCAAAGTAATGAGCTTTTAGCTAAGAACGAAATTTAAGATAATCATGGAGTTTACTTCTTTCGGGGATGTTCAGGAGTACCTCGAAGCGATACCTAAGTTTCAGACCGATTCTTCTTCCGCAGCAGATTTTAATCTTCAGAAATTTCGTGATTTTTGTGCGGAAATCGGCAATCCACAGGATACCTTCCCTTCCATTCATGTAGGAGGTACCAATGGAAAAGGAAGCTGTTGTAAGGTACTTTCTGCTATTTACAGGGAGGCGGGATATAAAGTTGGAATTTACACTTCGCCGCACATTTTGAAGTTTAATGAACGCTTTAAAATAAACGACAACTGTATTTCTGATGAAGATCTGTTGTTTTTCTTTCAGCGTTTTCATCGCCTGCTTGAAGAGCACAAGCTCACTTATTTTGAGATCAGTACGGCCATAGCGTTCTGGTGGTTTGCAAAATCGGAGATTGACATAGGAATTATCGAGGTAGGACTGGGTGGCCGTTTGGATGCAACCAATATTATCCGCCCACTGGTGAGCGTTATTACAAGCGTTGCTTTGGATCATACCGATATTTTGGGGGATACTCTTGAGCAGGTTGCACGGGAAAAAGCGGGCATTATCAAGGAGGATCGGCCGGTAGTACTGGGGAAGATACAGGAAAAAGCGGAAGAGGTTATCAGGGAAGTGGCTGAGGGCCAGGGGAGTACAGTCTATACGATTGAAGAATTAAATCCCTGCATTACTGAAAAACGGATGTTTCAGCTGCAGATTAATGGGCACAGGAAAGTATTTGATATTCCACCGATGGCACCGGTGCAGGCTATAAATATGGCGATTTCGTATCGGGTTGTAAGATTGTTAAGTAGTCATTTTGACGTGTCGGAAGCAGCATTTGGCCGGGCATTAAAAGGTCTAAAGTTAATTCCTGCCCGTTTTGAGAAGCTTGGAGAGGACTTGAATTGGTATTTTGATGGGGGGCATAATAAAGAAGCGATCCGGGCGCTCAAGGAAGCTGTCGATTCAGTGGGAGCTGTAGAAGATAGTATTTTGGTTTTAAGCCTTATGCGGGACAAGGTAAATAATGAAGTGATGAATGAATTTTCAGAATTCAAAAATATCTATTATTATACACTGAACACAAAACGGGCGGCGCCGTTTGAAGATATTGCAAAATGGCTGCCGCAAGTGATGAAGTTCCCGACCCATCTGCATGAGCAAAGGCGTCTGCTAAAAGTTTTTACGTCAGAATTAGTAATTTTTGCAGGAAGTTTTTACTTTTATGCCACGGTTCGGGATTGGATACAAGAACTTGATTAAGCCGTTATATTCTTATCACCTGAGATTATTCCCTTTTATACGCAGTGTAGATCAATTCTTTTATACAGAATAGATTGCATAACCCTTTATTCATCACACAACGCATATCAAATTAAAGAACTATAGAATAGGATCATTATGTCGGATTATCAGACCGATGGAGTTACATTAGAGCAAATTGATACTTTGCCAGACAAAACAGTCAAGGAGCTGAAAGAGTTGGCTCGTGAACAGGGTTTATCATCTGTCTCGGACCTCCGGAAACAGCAGCTAATTGATAGAATTACCCAGTCTGTGCGCGATAAAGCACGGGCTCAACAAAACGACAGGGGAAATAATAACTCCAACGGGAACCATAAAGAACACTCAAATAAGAAACAATTGGGCAAAAAGAAGAAGAAAAAGAATGTACATGATATTTTGCCTGAATCAGATGCGCCTACGCTGGAAGAACGTCTAGAGGAGATAGAACCTGATTTAGGGCCTTATTTGATTCAGGAAGGTACCCTGGAGATACTTCCCGACGGATATGGATTTTTGCGTTCGGTTAACTATAACTATAAGGCCAGTCCGGATGATATATACGTATCTCCCTCACAGATTAAGCGCTTTCGCTTGAAGCAGGGCGATTGTGTAATAGGGATCATTCGTCCGCCAAAAGTGGGTGAGCGTTATTTCGCTTTACTGCGCGTGGACGGCGTAAATGGTAAAATACCAACGGATATGGATAACCGGGAGGATTTTGAAGATCTGCTTCCCATTTATCCGGAAGAGCGTTTAAAGCTGGAATACAAGCCCTCGGAGTATACTACCCGGGTAATGGATCTTTTTGCCCCCATTGGCAAGGGACAGCGCGGACTTATCGTTGCACAGCCGAAGACAGGAAAAACGACTATTCTGCGTAATGTCGCTAATGCTGTGAACGAAAATAATCCCGAGACTAAGGTTATTATCCTGCTCATTGATGAGCGGCCGGAAGAAGTGACAGAGATGGAGCGCAATGTTAAAAATGCCGAGGTTGTGGCCTCTACCTTTGACGAGCGGCCTGAAAATCATGTAGGACTTTCGGAGATTGTTTTTGAAAAGTCGAAGCGTATGGTCGAGAGCGGTCACGATGTACTTATTTTGATGGACTCGATAACCCGCTTGGCCCGCGCCTATAACGTATGCCAGCCTTCCTCTGGACGTACAATGTCCGGCGGTGTGGATTCGGAGGCATTAAAAGCTCCGCGACAGCTGTTCAGCTCAGCCCGTAATATTGAGGATGGAGGAAGTCTTACTATACTGGCAACGGCTCTCATCCAGACTGGTTCGCGTATGGACGATCTTATTTTTGAGGAATTCAAGGGCACCGGTAATATGGAGCTTGTGCTTGATCGTAACCTTTCTGAGCGCAGAATTTATCCGGCTATAGATATATTTAAAAGCGGAACCCGTCGGGAGGATCTTATCGTGCCAGAGACGGAGAAGGAGAAAGTAGTACTTCTCCGCCGTTATCTGAATCGCATGAACGCCTTTGAAGCGATGGAGTTTGTTCTGGATAAAATGAAAGGCACCGAAGATAATGAAGAGTTCCTTATTTCAATGAATCAATAAGGGGAAACTTAAGATTTAAAACATCTTAAATTAATATCCTCAATTACAGCCTATCCTTTAGGAATATCCGCCAGTACAAATTGCTTGTCATCATCCTTGATGAGGCGCCCGGATTGACTGTGCTTGGAGTGATAGAATAGTAAGATGGCCTGCTCTTCATAAGCCTTATTCAATAGCTGTATTTTCTGTTTTTTTGCCTCCAGTGGATACAGGTCCAGTCCCCGCATGCTATAATGATTAAGATGGGAAGAGGAGGGGAGCAGATCGGATAAATAGTAGGCACTTTCATCATTGCTTTTCAGGTGAACTATTTGGTGACCAGCCGTATGCCCCCCACTTAAAATAGTAGAAATACCCTTTGTAATTTCAGTTTGGTCATCCTGAAGTAAGGTAATATGGCCATCAGCAATTAACCGGTACAAATCATCTAATTGATATCCTGCTCCCGGTTTATCAAAGCTGGTTTTTACTTGAGAAAGGGCATACTCCCATTCTTTTTGGTGAAGATAATAAGTTGCATTGGGAAAGGTGGGACGGGTTCTGGATTCATTATCGCTATATGAGCTACCGGCAGCATGGTCGTAGTGCAGATGACTAAGAATGACATGCGTTATATCCGCTGGTTCCAGTCCGAATATAGAAAGATTAGTTCGTACATTGGAAACGTGCTTGTTACCACTTCCGGCATCCAGGCCCCATCCCAGTCCGGTATCCAGTAAGATATTTTTTGAGTTCTGTTGGACCAGGATGGGATTAATACCCACAATAGATGATTGTGTGTCTATTTCAGGACCGTTAGATTCCGGCGAATCTTCTTCCGGAGCACGGTTTATATGTCCATCTCTGAACATTTCAAAACGTCCTTCACTCAGAATTTCAATATTCAGAGAACCAACTTTCATAGTAAGTAAATTTATGATTGATTATTGAATATCTATATGATAAGGGAAGAGTGTCAGGGCTTGCTGTTTCTTTAAAAGCGGTAGCTGTTCCTGTAACTGTTTGCCCCCAAGCGTACTTATCCAACTATCTCCCAGCCAGTTTTTAACTTTGGCTGCCGTTGAACTCATGAGTAATTCATAAAAGGATTTTTTACTGGGATAGTTCTGAAGGCTGTATTCGGTGAGTTCTGCCTTTTCTGCAGCCGTTTGAATGGCCGTGTCCAGTCCTCCCAGGAGGTCGATGAGTCCATTTTCCTTGGCATCTGCACCGGTCCAGACCCGTCCCTGTGCTAGTTCATCCATACGCTCTAGATCCATATTTCGCGAATCTGCGGCCTTCTGGATGAATGCTTCATAAAAGCCGTCTATAAACTGTTGAAAGGCCTGTTGTTCAGCCTCGGTAAAGCCCCGGTTTGGTGAAAGCCAGTCTGCATGCTCATGGGTTTTTACATCGTCAAAAGTGATACCGATTTTGTCATTAAAGAATTCACGGGTATTTAATTTGGTGCCAAACACTCCAATAGAACCAGTGATGGTTGTTGGCTGGGCAACAATAGTGTCAGCCGCCATGGCAATATAATAGCCGCCGGAAGCTGCAACTCCACCCATAGATACGATGACCGGCATTTGGTCTTTGAGCGTTTTGATGTTGCGCCATATAGCATCGGAAGTACTGCCTGAACCGCCGGGGCTGTCAACATGTATGACCAATGCCTTAACATCCTCGTCGTCCCGGATCTTTTGGAGCTGTTCATCAAAAAAGTCAGCGGTGATAAGTTGCTGGTCCAAAAAGGGAGAGTTTGAATCAGCATTGGGCATAATAGGCCCGCTGGCATGAATGACCGCGATTTTATCAGAGGAAGAGGTAGTGGAAAGCCCCGCCGAGGAGGGGGTAACCCGCGCATAGCGGCTGTTGGAGATCGTTTTAAAGGATTCGTCCTCTTCAAGTCCTATACGTTTTTCTATGTGTTTATCCAGCTGATCGGCATATAGCAGGGAATCGATCAATTGCTCATCATAAGCAAATTGGGTAGTAAGTCGGGGTTCGTCGTTCAAAATGCTATTCAGCTCTTCCGCACTGCGGCCGCTTTTTTGGCTGACAGCCGTAATAAAAGTATTGTTAACCTCATTGAGCAGCTGATTCATTTGATACTCATTTTCTTCCGACATTTCTCTGCGATAGTAGGGTTCCACGGCTCCTTTATATTTGCCATGGCGTGTCACTTCTGCTTCTATCCCCAGTTTTTCAAACAATCCGTCGTAAAAGGTGACTTCACTGTAAAAACCGTCAAATTCAAAGAAGGTTTCCGGCGGAGCGAAAATAGAATCAGCGGCCGTGGCAAGGAAGTAGCCCTTTTCGTTGTAGCCAATATCGTTGGTATTGGCATAAATGAACTTGTCTGAGCTGTCCCGAAATGTACTGATAAGGCGATGAGCTTCCTCAAGATTAGCCCATGACTCCGACAGATAATCTATTTGAAGCAGAACCCCTTTAATATTATCGTGACTTTGGGCTTTGTTCAGATTTTCTTTTAATGTCTCCAGCGAGGCTTTATTATTATTTTGCCCCGTCAATTCATCCAGGGGGCTGGAGGTTGTGCGCTGTGGAAGGGCACCCCGAAGATCAATTTTTAAAATAGTATTATCTTGTACATAAGGTTCCGGTTCCTGTGAACTGCTGGATACCGTAATAAACAGAATAATAGTAAATAACCCCATAGCCAGAAAAAGGCCGATCATGGTGGCGATAATCGTCTTGAAAAAGTTCATAGTCCTTTAAATTAAATCAGCAATTTTAAATTAATTTTTAAAACGAATTGTTACCTGTCAAGGATACGAAAAATATATACGAATGTTATTAAACGAATAGATGATTTACAATGAGTAAACAAGATGCAGTTGTAGTGGGTTCAGGACACAATGGATTAGTAACGGCCTGCTACCTGGCAAAGGAGGGATATGAGGTAACGGTTCTTGAGCGCCGGGATATGGCGGGAGGAGCGGTAGCTACCGAAACCATGTTTCGCTCCGATCGCTTTCCAAATGGATTTCGTATGGATGTAGGATCGTCGGTCCATATCATGATCCATCAAACCGGTATTATTGAGGATTTGAGGCTGGAAGAGTACGGACTGGATTATATAGCAATGGATCCGATTATGTCGTATCCGCTTCCGGAAGAAGAGGGAGTCATTCATTTTTTTAAGGATCTGGAACGTACGCTGGATTCGATTGCCCGCGTTGCTCCGGAGGATGTAGAGAACTACCGGGATTTTGTGGAGTTCTGGAGCCGGATTAACGAAGGGGTATTGAAGGCTTTTATGGTGCCTCCCAGTGGTAAGAATATTGCCACGGAATTAATGAAAGGGCAGTGGCGCGACGGCTCGATGTTTGAAAAAGGCAAACAGACGGATGGTCTGCAAAAGATCTTAAGCAGTTACGGGAAGGTAGTGGATGATGCTTTTGAAAATCGCTATCTAAAAGCAGCAATGACCTGGTTTGCGGCCCAGTCGGGACCTACGCCTGATCATCCGGCCACGGGCGATTTTGCGGGCTGGCAGTCGATGTTGCATCAGAGTGGAGCCAAGCATCCGCGCGGGGGCAGCGGCATGCTTACGCAGGCAATGGTAGCTTTTCTGGAAGATCATGGGGGCAAGGTAATAACCGGTGCGCCGGTTCGGCAGATATTGATTGAGGAGGGCAGGGCTATAGGTGTTCGTACGGAAGAAAATGAGTACCGGGCGGATATCGTCATCTCCAATGCACATGTGCAGACAACGATGATGAAGCTGGTGGGCAAGGAGCATTTGACCCCGGACACCTACAAAAAAGTTGAAAATATTAATGTGGGCAACGGTTTTGGAATGGTGATTCGCTGTGCAGTGGAGGAGCTTCCGCGTTACAAAGCCTGTCCCGGTGATTCGTATATCCATAATGGTATGCAGTTGCTGGCGCCGTCGGTCGATTATATGAACGATGCCATCGGGGATTATTTGCAGAAGAGGCCGCCGGAAAATCCCGCCGTGCTGGCAATGACTTTTTCCAATATTGATCCGGAGGTAGCCCCGGATGGGGGACACACGCTCTATGCCTGGGCGCAATGGCATCCTTATGAATTGCGTAATGGGTTGCATTGGGATGATATCCGGGAACGGGAGGCCGAAAAAATATACGAAGTAGTCTGCAGATACGCACCTAATATGAAGGACAAGCTAATTGATTGGTATATTCAGTCGCCCCTTGATATTGAGCGAAAACACGCCATGCCAAAGGGAAATGTGATGCACGTGGAGATGAGTTTTGACCAGATGTTCATGTTTCGGCCTATTCCGGAGATGAGTAAATACCGAACACCGATAGAAAATCTTTATTTGTCGTCTGCTTCCTGCCATCCCGGGGGTGGAGTTTTTGGGGCAGCGGGATATAATGCCGCCCAAATTGTGTTAAAGGATTTGAAAAAGAAATCGTGGTTTAAATTTTAGGATTTAGTATATGATTGAAAAGAGTAATGCATCCGTTACCGTTGATCTGACTTCGCTTGATAATAACTTCCAGTGTTTGAGTGAATTTGTGGACAAAGATACCCGCATCATGGCGGTAGTAAAGTCTAATGCATATGGACATGGAGCCATTAAGGTTGCAGAAGCATTGGAACCCAAAGTAGGTGCTTTTGCCGTGAATGCCATTCAAGAGGGAATTGAGCTTCGGGAAGCCGGTATTACCAAACCAATACTTGTATTTGAGGTGCCGCAGAAGTCGATGGTGAGGCAATATCGAGTACATAATTTGACAGCAACCTTTAGTGCAAAAGAACATTTCGACTGGGTACCTGACGGTACTTCTTATCATTTGAATTTTGATACGGGAATGGGGCGTCTGGGATTCCGCCCTGAACAAGCCGAAGAAGTTGCTGAGTTAGTGAACAGGAGGAAGGAACTGTTTTGTACGGGGATCTATTCGCACTTTGCAACGGCACATGAACCGGGCTCGGCGCGGGTAAAGGAGCAGCACCGGAAGTTTAACGCAATCCGGTCTCATTTTCCGGATCAGCTGGCTACCCATATAGCAAACACCGGGGGAACGGCTTTTTATGATACCAAACAATTTAATATGGTGCGTCTGGGTATTGGACTCTATGGTTACGCCCCGGGCGATATTGCTATCGACGGATTACAGCCTGTGCTGAGCTGGAATACATTTCTTGCACAGGTTAAAGAAGTGAGGAGGGGCGAAGCTGTAAGTTACGGAGCTGACTGGCAGGCCCCGGAAGATGGTTATATAGGAATAATTCCGGTAGGCTACGAAGATGGGCTAAGAAGAAATCTCGGCGGGAAACTTCGCGTGCGTATCGGAAATGAAGATTATCCGATTGTGGGGTCGGTAACCATGAATTACTCCATGGTGTTTTTAGAGCAAAATAAGTTTGAAGTAGATACAGCAGTAAAACTACTACATACCGGAAACAATGCTTATGATTGGGCTCAAAAGTTGGAAACTATACCCTATGAAATACTGACGAGTATCGACCTGCGTATTCCGCGAACCTATATTTAATCCGTTGTGTAGTTGAAAATGGGGATAAAGCCTATAAGCAGATGATTAATCGAGAATTTCAACAAGCTCAACATCAAAATAGAGAGTCTGGTTTTCAAGACTTCCTTCCGCAGGTTCTTCATCCACGGTGCCGTATCCCAGCTCCGGAGGAATAACCAGCTTTCTTTTTTCTCCTTCTACCATCCCCAATAATCCTCGCCGAAAACCATCCACCAGGGGATTTATACGCTGACCTTGTGGAGAGGAAATGGGATTAGGAGTAAGGTTTCGTAAAATGCCCGGCGTGGAATCCCCATTGCGATACGTACTCTCAAATACTTCCCCATCTTCGGTTCTGCCGGTATAGCGCACGCGCAATTGGTCTCGTGAAACAATGCCGGATTTCCCATATCCCTCTTCTATAACATAAATAGTAAGCCCATCTTCCGTGGTGGAGTCGCTGACAGCGTTATTAATATTATAGGGTTCGGGAGGAGTGTATTCAATTTCCCTGAAATTGGTAGAATTGTCGCCACAAGATTGAATGATAAATGCAACGAGCAGAATAGGCAGTAAAAATGTTAAAGCAGATCTTTTAGATGACATTATCAGAAGTTTCTCTAAATATTTAGTTCCTTGTTTAGTTGGCAAGTTTTGCCGGACAGAGCTATAATATGAATTAGATTAATACAGCTGCTAAAGGTAACGTATTTAAAACGGGCTGCAAAGCCTGAATATTTTCTATGCGTCTCCAAATGCTTTATCAAGTTCTTTCTTACGCTTGCGAACTGCAATTTTACTCATCCACACAGCAAGTTGGAAGAGCAGTATAAGAGGAATCGCAATCAATATTTGGGAAACCGGGTCTGGCGGCGTTAGAAAAGCTGATAACACAAAACAGAATATAATTGCATGCCGGCGGTATTTTCGCAAGAATTCGGGTGTAAGAAGACCGAATTTTGAAAGAAAATAACTAAGTACCGGTAGCTGGAAAATAATGCCACAGGAAAGCACCCACATAGTGACCGAACTAAAATATTCGTTTATATCAAAGTCGTTGTGAATGGCTGTTGAAATTTGAAACTGGGAGAAAAACTGCAGGGCAAACGGTACCAAAACAAAATAACCAAATGCTACACCCAGTAGAAAGAAGAATGTAATAAAAGCGGTATTTCCACGGGTTTTCCACTTTTCGGTGCGTTCCAGTGCAGGTTCTATAAAGGCCCAAAGCTGATAGAAAAAGATCGGAGAGCCAATAATACCACCAACGACTATAAGTGACCCCCAATAGGTAAAAAACTGCCCGGGCAGTTTACGACTTTGGAGGGTCAGATCGATTGCTTCTATACCTAAAAGCCTATAGACGAGGAAGTCTGCGTTGGTAGGTCCCAGTATAACCGTATCAATAAAGAAATCACCGAAAACAAAGGCAATTGCTATTCCTATACCAATGCCACCCAATCCTTTAATGATTCGCCACCTAAGCTCCTCTAGATGATCTAAAAAAGCCATATCGGCTGTTCTGTCTTCGGGAGCCTTTGCTTCAGGCAGGTTTTTAGTCATTGTTTCTCTTTTTTCCACTAAGGTACAATATTAATGCTCGAATTTAATATTTTAAAAGTAGGTTGTCCGGGGATAAACTAAGCGTTAAAACTTTCATTGACTAAAATTATTTAAAGTGCTTTTGTTTTCTTATCCTGAAGGTAGAACAAAAAGCTTCTCATAAATAGTTGAAATTGAATTGTTATGACATTTGGAGCAACTGAAATAATATTGGTCGTCGCGGTTATTATCTTATTCTTTGGCGCAAAAAAGATACCTGAACTGGCCCGGGGCATTGGTCAGGGTATTACTGAATTCAAAAAGGTTTCCAACAAAGACGTGGAAACAGATGAAGAGCAGGATACCGATGAAACTTCCCCAAAATAGCCATTAATATTATTAAGCAGTAACAAAATCATAAAGGGGGTACTGCTTACAGAGTTCAGCAACTTCATTACGCGTTTGATTAATAATTTTGCCATCATCAGGATTTTGTAGTACCTGATCGATAAGCTGGGCTACCTTTTTGAACTCCTCCTCCCCAAAACCCCGGCTGGTCATAGCCGGAGAGCCAATACGTATTCCGGAGGTAACAAATGGGCTTTCAGTATCAAAAGGCACCATATTTTTATTAAGAGTAATATTTGCTTCTTCAAGTGCCTGCTCGGCAATTTTCCCGGTTAACCCCTTATTACGAAGGTCTATGAGGATCAGGTGATTGTCGGTTCCGTTGCTAACGAGGTTATAATCCATTTTTTTGAAGGTTTCCCCAAGCGTATGGGCATTTGCCTTCACCTGTTTCTGATAGTCAATAAAGTCATCTTGTAATGCCTCTTTAAAAGAAACGGCCTTGGAGGCAATAACATGCATCAGCGGTCCACCCTGCGTTCCCGGGAATACACTGGAATCAAGAACCTCACTCCAGTTTTTGGTCCGCCCTGATTTGCGGGCTGTAACCCCGAGTGTATTTTCACCGTCTTCACCGATTAATATCATGCCACCTCGTGGCCCCCGCAGTGTTTTATGCGTGGTAGTTGTTACTACGTGGCAGTGTGGCAGGGGATTATTTAAAAGTCCCGTTGCTATGAGACCGGCGGTGTGTGCCATATCCATCCACAGATAAGCCCCTACTTCATCTGCAATCTCACGAAAGGCCTTATAATCGAGGTCTCGGGGATAGGCAGAAGCACCGATAGAAATAAGCTTGGGCTGGATTTCTTTTGCTTTTTTTCGAACTTCATCCAGATCAATACGTCCGGATTCCTTATCCACACCATAGAATTCTGAGTTATAAATAAGACCAGAAAAGTTGACCGGGGACCCGTGGGTCAGGTGTCCGCCGTGAGAAAGATCGAGTCCTAATAGGGTATCTCCGGGCTCCATAAATGCGAGATATACGGCCGCATTGGCTTGCGCCCCGGAATGTGGCTGAACATTGACCCATTCCGCATCGAACAATTTCTTCGCTCTTTCTCTCGCTTTCTCTTCCACCTTGTCAACCACTTCGCAACCCCCATAATAGCGCTTGCCGGGTAACCCTTCCGCATATTTATTTGTAAGGGTAGAACCCATTGCTTCAATAACAGCACGAGAGGCAAAATTTTCAGAAGCGATCAGTTCTAAATTATTATTTTGCCGCTCTTTTTCCTCATTCAGGAGGTTATAGATAGTTGGATCTTCTTGAGCGAGAGGTTTCATGAATATTAATTGTTCTTGGTTAGATCTTTAATTTTGTTAACCCGCCGTTCGTGCCGGCCGCCATCGAACTCAGTTTCCAGCCATGTTGCCACAATTTGTCGAAGCTGGTCGTCCGTTAATTGCCGGCCGGGCAGGCAGAGGATGTTGGAATTGTTGTGTTGCCGGGTCAGGCGGGCGGAATCCTGGTCGTAGGCAAGAGCGGCGCGAACATTGCCATATTTATTGGCCGTCATACACATACCCTGACCGCTTCCACAAACGAGAATGCCTTTTTCATGTTCTCCCTTATCTACTTTTTCCGTAACCTGTATGGCATAATCAGGATAATCTACAGATTCTTCGGAATGGGTGCCAAAGTCAACAGGCATATGCCCGAGTTCTTCCAGCATTTTTTTTACTTTTTCTTTGGCCTTATAACCGGCATGGTCGCTTGCAATAGGAATAATCATGATAATGGGTTAATTCTGTTTTGCAGCATAAATATCTCGAAAAAAAAGCTAAGACCAAAGGATGGTATCATTAAATTGGAAAGAAAAATTTTGGTCTGAAGAGATAATGCGGATTTTTTATTGCTGAGGTTCAACGATATTTACCGCAATGGTATCACTTGCCATACTTCCGAAAATACCTATTCCACCTTCAACATTATAATCTATATTTTGTATCTCTCCGGGAGAGAGCGTAGACCCACCCGTTTGAACGCTCTGGGAGCGCAGAAAATCATACATATTATCGTCAATGGCATTGGCAATAATAGTATTCCTGCCATAAAAGGCGATGGAAATCCAGGGCAGGTTTAGGGTAATAGTCCCATCTTGATTTTGATTGTAGTTTCCTTCGTTAACAATATTCGAGGAGTTTATATAAAAATTAGCCGTATCAGCATCCTGGTTTTCCACCAGGTCTGCATAAAAAGGAGTTAATTTCAGGTCGGCATCGGCAGAAACATTAACGGTAAAGAAGTAAAATGTTTGCCTGCCGGGGTATTCGCTGGGAGTTACCTTTAACTGAACCTGCTCCTCGGACTGATATACATACTCTTCTTTGAGCTGGTCCCTGTTAACGGTTTCAAAGTTACCGGGTACATAGGTCTGCGCTTTTACAGTTTCTCCACTATTTGTTTGAATGTAAAGCTCATAGAGTTGTTCGTCCAGTACGGTATGGGTGGAAACCGGTTCATAAATTCCCGGATTGACCTGTTCATATTCGAAGGTCTCTATAATACTGCTATCGGCACGGAGCCGTCTTACCTCTATTTCAGCTCCCTCAAGAGCGGTATCCTGGAAGTTGTATTCTTCTTCTATGGGAGTAGTATGCGACAGCAAAACATTGGGAAGAGTTCCATTGGCAACAAGATACGATTCAACAACAATGTATTCCTCATACTCATCCTGGGTATACAGCTCGCATCCGCTGCAGAATGGTAGTAATATAAACAGAAGGGAAAGGGGGATATAGCGATTCATATCAGAAATTTAAGGTATAGGATATTGTAGGTAGAATTGGAAGTAGTCGTACGGCTTCCCGCTCGGCGGGATTTTCATCGAGATCGTAATTGTAGAACCAAATATTACGCCGCGAATATAGATTAATAAGCTGGAATTGCCACTGTGCTTCTCCCAGCCCAAAGAAGGTCCCCTGCCGGTTAAAGCTAATATCAAAACGATGATAAGCGGGCAAGCGGGAGGCATTAACGCGTCCCACAACCAATTGATCCAGGGCTATATTGGATGTGGGGTAGTTGAAAGCGGCAGTACGTCCGAGTGGTTTAGTATAGGCCTGACCGGTGGCATAGTTAAAGACCGCATTGGTTGACCATCGATTGCTAAGTTGATACTCCAACACGAGATTAAGGTCGTGCGTCCGGTCATATTTCGGAGGATAGAAACGGGCTTCCGAATCGCCGGTTGGCGGTTCATTAAATCCCGGAAACTTGCGCCGGCTCACGCCAAAAGTATAACCCAGGAAACCGGTTAACCGGCCTGATTTACGCTCAAAAAACAGTTCGGCTCCGTAAGCATATCCCTCACCGAAACGAAAAGTTTCTTCATAGGGAAGCCCGGCCCGGTCGGGCAGAAAGGGATCAGGTTCAAAGAGGTCGTTCATGGTGCGATAGTAAAGCTCCAGATCTAGCCCATAGTTTTCAAACGGCAGGGTCTTGGCCCCGACCACATATTGATCTCCATAGGCCGGGGGCACTCCTTCATCTGCAGTCAGCCATACATCGAATCCGCTAAAAGCTTCATTCGAAATAAGCGTTAAATATTGATTGTACCGTCCATAGGCTGCTTGCAGGCGGAGGCGATCAGACGGACTGTATTCGATGGATACACGCGGTTCCAGCCGCAAGTAATTGCCCTCACTGAAACCATTGAGGCGAATACCAGGGGTCGCTTCCCAATGGTCGGAAATAGTCCAGTTGTCCTGTATATACAGGGAGCCGTATTGCGATTGGGTCCGGGAATTAAAGGTAGGCTCATTATCGAAAACATCCCGAAGCTTAAGGGTCATATTTCCGGTCCAAAAGCCTGCGGATATATGATGATTTTGGCTGGGATAGTAGTCGAAATCACCTTTGACAGAAAAATCATATATGTTATTTGACTGCTCAAAAGGGGTGGAGGCGATATTAAAAGAGGGATAGTTAAAATACCGGGATCCCGTCAGGGTAAAATGGCCAAACAGATCGTCTGAAAAGATATGTGTCCAGGTAGAACTCAGCGTTTGATTGCCGTAGTTAAGGTTGATAACGGCATCCTCGGCAAAAGAAAATTTCAGATCGTCTAAACCGGAATAGAAAGCAAGAGAAAATTTGTTATTGGGATTTAAATCATAATTGAGCTTTCCGTTAACATCAAAGAAATAAAAGCTGTCGGGTATGTTATCCGTCGACTGACGCAGAATACCTAACAGGGGTTCGAGCGTTGAGCGGCGCACGGCCAGCATCCAGGATCCTTTTTTCAGGGGACCCTCCATAGAAAGACGTGAAGAAAGGAGTCCGACTGTAGCCGAGCCCTGGAACTCATTGCGATTTCCGTCCTTATTGTAAATAGTAAGTACCGATCCGAGCCTTCCCCCGTACTTGGCCGGGTAGGCGCCCTTATAGAGGCGAACATCTTTGACGGCATCGGGATTAAAAGTGGAGAAGAATCCGAAAAAATGGGAGGGATTGTATACCGTCGTTTCATCAAGGAGAATAAGCGTTTGATCGGGGCTCCCTCCGCGAATATAAAGGCCGCTTGAAAAATCAGATGCGGCTTTGATTCCGGGCAGGAGCTGAAGCGAACGAAAGACATCCGCCTGGAAAACGGAGGGGAGATCCTTTATGAGTTCCGTTTCTATTTGTGCCGCTCCGATATTACGCTGCTCTTCCTCCTCGCGCTCAGACTCCACTACCACTTCTTCCAGTTGATAACCCTCTGGATTGAGCTCCACATCAAGCCGCCGGCTTTCGCCACTTTCAAGGGTAATGGTCCGTTCGTATCGCTGATAACCAATATAAGTAACAATAATAGTGTATTCACCCGGCTCTATATCTGTTAAGTTATAATATCCGGAGGTATTTGAGGAAGTTCCCCGCGCTCCGTTATCCAGCGCAATATTGGCTGAGATGAGCGTTTCTCCCGTTTGTGCA
>CAYXVW010000018.1:0-5940 GCA_964468695.1 uncultured Balneolaceae bacterium
TAATCCTCTTTGACCACCCGTACCCTGATATAAAAATCATATTTTTTTCTTGCTTTAGATCTTCTAAAGACAGAAATGGTGAAAAAATAAATTTTTAATTCTTAAATTTGTTCGAAAAGAGAAATATTAGCTTCAGTTTAAGCTTCTTGTATATAAATAGAGTGGAACCTTTCTAATGATGAGACTTCCAAAATAGTTCTATTCAAATTCTCTTAACTCTTCACGTAGAATACGAAGTGCTTTACTGATATGAGTTTCAACCGTTTTAACTGATACATCCATCACTTTGGCAATTTCGGAATATGTCAACCCTTCTTCTCTACTTAATTGATATGCTCTTCGGGAACGTTGAGAAATTTTAGAAAGGGCAATCGAGTAAGCCTTGTGCACCCCATCAGAATTGGTTGCAGATTTATTATTTGACCGAATCTGGGTAAGATTTTCTAATTTTTCTTCCAGCCAAAGATCATATTTTTTCTCTCGCTTCAAATCTTTCAACGCATTATTACGGGCGGTCTTCAACAGATAGCTCTTAAAAGCAGGATGATCAAAATCAATCCTGTCTCTTTTTTTCCATAATTTAATAAAAACTTCCTGTACCCAATCCTTTAGCTGGGCCCTGTTTGATGTATAGGTAGATAAGAATACACTTACATCGTCAACATAACAATCAAACAGCCTCGCGAATTCTTTTTCCGTAATCATATCCCATTCACTTCCTTACAAAATAACTTAATACCTCTTTCTTTCCCTTATTATCTACTAATTACAATATTTTTTACTAAAATCAAATGCCTTATTTATAGGTACTTAAATTGATATTTAACTAAATTATTTAATAATAAATAAATTTTTTTATTAAATAATTACTTAATTGTTATTTATTTGTAATTATTTTTATTTGTTCTTTTAAGAAAGAATAATTGTTCCATTACATTTTTGTTAATCTTACTCTACAAAATTGGACATCTTCTAAAAAGTTAGGCTAGGTCAAAAGGTGGGAAAGGAAGATATATTTATAATCCTTCCAGGAGCAGGTGGAGGAGGCATATATCTTTGACTAGCTTAAAGAACTGGAAGAGGGGTTAAAATAACTCAACTGGGATAAATAAATTTAGAATTTTAGGTCTAAACAAAATCAGGTTACTATGCCTCACTAATAAATCTTTCGCTCATCGGCCTGAAAATCTGAGGGGCGGCGGAAGCGTACATCTGTAGCTCCATTGGCTTCAAAAATGTCAAACATTTCATCTCGCATTTCACGTACCCGATCTTGGTGTTCCGGGACGTCGATCAGGTTGTGCATCTCATTGGGATCCGTCTTAAGATCATATAATTCATTTTTATCCCAGACGCCATGGTAATAGATATATTTGTAACGGTCGCCACGGATGGCATAGGTGGTTGGGGTATGCGGAAAAGAGTTTTCCCAAAAATACTGATACACAAATGTGGAACGCCAATCAATGGACTCGCCTCTCAGCAGCGGCAGGAAAGATTGCCCATCAACAGTATGATCTTCCGGCATCGCTCCACCGGCCATATCCAGCAAGGTGGGAGCTATATCAATATTCAGTATATTTTCCTCAATTGTGGATCCTGCTTCGATATAACCCGGAGCCCAAGCCAACATTGGTACCCGCATCGATTCCTCATAAGCCTGTCGTTTATCAATCAGTCCGTGTTCTCCGAGCATAAAACCGTTATCCCCCATATAAATAACCAGTGTATTTTCGGCCAGCCCTTCCTGCTCCAGGTAGTCCAATACCCGGTCTATACTCTCATCAACGCCCATCAACGATTCACTATAGCGTGGGATGATCTCTTCAATTCCCTGCGGATGATCGTCGCGGCCATGATACATGTGTTCAACTCCGTGCCAGCTATACCTCTGCTCGCGCACCCAGTCGGGCTTGCCCTCATAGTTCTGTTCAATATTTTTCATTGATGCTGGCTTTGGAATATCTATATCCTCATACATTCCCTCATGGCGCTCCGCCGGCTCAAACTCAGCATGTACGGCTTTATGAGACAAATATGCAAAAAACGGTTGGTCACGGTTGATCTCATCCAGCCATTCCAGGGTATAATCAGTCAGTAGATCGGTTATATACCCTTCTACCTCTTTTTGTTCTCCGTCGATATTCAGGGTTGGGTCGTAATATACTCCCTGCCCCCTAAAACTCACCCAACGATCGAAACCAAGTTGCGGATCGTCAGAGGCATGACCAATGTGCCATTTTCCAAAATATGCGGTCTGGTAGCCGGCATCCTGAAGTGACTCGGAAAATAGCGGTGTACCTGCCGGCATCTCATTATTGTTATCAACTACACCGTGTCGGAATGGATATTGTCCGGTCAAAATAGAAGCCCGGCTGGGAGAACAGAGTGACGTACTTACAAAGGTATTGGCCAGATGTGCCCCTTCCTCAGCCATTCGATCCATACCCGGGGTCTCTAAAAAATCCGGGCTCTCGGGATGAAAACCCATATAATCGTAGCGATGATCATCGCTGAGAATAAAAATTATATTTTTTGGCTGGGCTTGTCCCAAAGACAATCCCAAGAGACTCATCAAAACAATGGATAAAAAAACCTTTATGGCTTTCATAATGGATATATTTTTTTATTACAGATATTAAATGACTGATCACTAATTCAGTTACAACACTTACTCTTCCAAATTACGCATGGGTGGAATCTCATCAGAGAACCATACCCCCGTCATTCGGTCGGTATGGTCGTCACGGACGCGCAGGTGGGGCGGAAAATCATCCGTCGCCTCCATCCAGTTGTTCAGCTGTTGACCCAGCTCACGGGCCAACTCCCAGTAATCTGAATGGGCCGCTACGTTGTTAACTTCCCATGGATCATTCTCCAAATCATATAATTCGATGCGCGGTCGGGGTACTTCAAACAGTCGCGACTGCGCATGTGTGAGTTCCCCTTCTTTTTTGTACTGTATTAAACTTCGGAACGAGGGGCTGCCTCCAATATCCGCCGGAGTGCCGTGGGGCAACTCAGTGTAGGCATTTTGGATCAGCCGGTAACGGTCCGTGCGCAAACTGCGGATGTGCTCATCCGTATCATGCCAGTTTCTTTCGCTATAGGCATACTCTCTGCCCGGCAGCGTTTGATCACTCATCACTTCCAGTATACTTTCCCCCTGCATATCATTGGGAACAGGATAGTCAACTAAATCTAATAAGGTAGGAGCTAAATCAATCACGCTGGCAAGCCCTTCATACCGGTTTCCGGCTTCAATATGATCCGGCCAGTGGAAGATAAGTGGGGTGCGCACCCCTTCGTCATAAACCGTCCCTTTTGCTCGTGGAAAGGGGGCACCATTGTCACTTAGAAAGATGACCAAAGTATTATTTAGCTCGTTCTGCTGCTCCAGTTCTTCCAAGAATCGCCCAATCTGTCCGTCCATCCGGCTTATTTCATCGTAATATTTTGCTAAATCGGCCCTGGTTTCAGGCGTATCGACCAAATAAGGAGGTACTTTTACCTCGTCCGGATTGTGTACTTCCGGCGCATCTCCATAAGGACGATGAGGATCAGAAAAACCTACCCACAGAAAAAATGGATCTTCCTTCGCTTCATCTAAAAACGCGGGGAAAGTCTCGGATAATTCTTCACTGTACCAGTCGAACTGTGCATCGGCATGCGGACCGTAATGGGTCTTTTTCATATGACCGGTATAAAAACCGGCTTCAGACAAATAGCCTGGCAATATACGATCCCCCTCGGGGAGCGGCATGTGCAGATCTTCGGCTCCGGTTGCATGGGGATATAGGCCGGTTAATATCGAAATGCGAGAGGGACTACATTGCGCAGTGGTTAAAAATGCCTTATCAAATGATAATCCACCTTCAGCCAGCCTGTCAATATTTGGCGTTTGAATCACTTCGTTCCCATATGCCCCCGAATCACGCCATCCGGCGTCATCGGCTACAAAGATCAGAATATTAGGTGTGTCCCCTGATGAAGTGGGCTGTCCATGGGCAGTCATCCCTATACAAAAAATCACACACATTAGAATCGTGCTTAACTTTTGCGGGACCTGAAGGATTTTATACAAGACTTCAGTTTTCATGTTTTTTAATTCTTTTGATGATTAACAATATACATTTAAACGCTTCATCTAGTATAGACCGGTTAAGGAGGAAAACTTTAACTGTATTAAAAACAGGCAAAATAAACTTACGACCGTTTTCAAACTATCTCTGGTTAATGCTATATATTATTTTGAACTGTACGGAGCAAATACTGTACTTACTAATTCTTCGCCTGAGGCAAAGGGAGTAACTATCCTCGTCGGATGGTGCAGCTTTATATGATACCGGCTGTTATGAAAGTGAATAAAAAACCTTTAACTCTTACCAATGGTTATGTATGTTGGTGCATCATCCTTTATGTTTTAATCGTTCTGAATAAATTCAGTTTGAAAGGTCACTCACCCGGCAACGGCTCTTCTTCAAAATCCGAATCATTCACCCATCCCGTATTCATCTGTTCCCCGGACATATACCGGTGATAAAAATTATACGTCCCTTCATCCATATAGCGGTATTCATCAAAAATATATCCCCGTCCGAACATCCGTGGATCTTCCTGCTCCTTTAGTTTTTGGTATAGTTCGGATTTTAATTCCTGCTTGGTTTCTTGGTATTCGGGATCATCGGCCAGGTTATGGAGGGCATCCGGATCCTCTGCAATATTATAGAGTTCTTCAGACGGACGTTTTCCAAAATTTTGGTCCCAGTAGTGATACATTCCGGGAGTCGTTCGGCGGTCAAGAATAACGGTCTTGGTCGGACTACCATCGGTGTTCAGGTATCCGGTTTCCGGATTACCTGCGGGCCACCGATCCGGCTCAAAATTGCGCAGGTACATCATGTCTCCCCGTATGATACCCCGGACCGGATAGCCCCAGTCATAAGGACGGCCAACGTCGTGGCGTTCTTTGCCCAGCAATACATGGTCGCGGTCGGGATTGACCTGGCCTTCTTTTTCAGAAGTAAATATATCAGTCAGGCTCCGGCCCACGGTGGGATGCATCCCGGTCTCCTCCCAATCAAGCCCGGCCAGTTCTATAAAAGTAGGGGCAAAATCGGCGAAACTGACAAAATCCTCCACGACCCGTCCGGGCTGGGCAATCCCCTCCGGCCACATAATAGCCAGGGGCATATGCGCCGAATGTTCATAGGTCTGCCCCTTAATGCGCGGGAAAGGCATGCCGTTGTCGGCCGTAACCACAACAATCGTGTTCTGCAGTTCCCCGTGTTCTTCGAGCAGGGCAAGCATCCGCCCAAGGTGCCGGTCGAAATGCTCGATTTCAAAGGCGTAATCCAGTATATCGGTGCGGATGCTGTCATGGTCAGGCCAGAAGGCTGGCACGGAATCAATCTCCGCTGGATCCTTGCCCCCTTTCTCGATGCCGGATCGATATTCGTAGGCGCGGTGCGGCTCCCTTGCCCCATACCAGAAGGCAAACGGTTCATCCCCCGGCCGGTCCTCCAGGAAGGCTTCAAAATTAGCGGCATAATCGTTATTGCTAATGTGGGCCGTGGGCGGCTCCGTTTTATGCTCATCATAGGGCTGTCCGGCCAGATGACGAGTCTCTCCGCCGGCCGTTTCAGCTATACCGGGCGCCCATTTTTTCCCGGTACTTCCCACAAAATAACCGGCCTCAGCCAATGCTTCGGTATAAACCTTAAATTTCTGGGGGAATTTCGGCCAGTGGTTAGCTGCCTCCTCTAGCTGCCAGGAATTCCGGCCGGTCAGAATTATCGACCGGGAGGGGGCGCATTTCGGGTTGGGGACATACGCCCGGTCAAATCGAATTCCTTCTTCAGCCACCCGATCAAAAGCCGGGGTTTCCACCCAGCCGGTTCCATAGGCAGAAGCATGGGGAAACGACTGGTCATCACTGAT
>CAYXVW010000018.1:6040-19086 GCA_964468695.1 uncultured Balneolaceae bacterium
ACATTATTTATTGAATTAATGAATATTAAAAAGAAGTCCTTCTGGAGATAATGCTTAATAGCCAGATAACCCACTCCCCATTTGTCGAATTTGTTAGGAAAACTAAATTAAAATCAAAAAAATTAATCTTCTATCTCACTTCCCCACCAGTTATTTTCGGGATTAAAATCTTCTGACAAATATTCCAGTCGTTGCTTTTCCAGCCGGGGCAACAGTTCCTCCTCGATCTTTTTCAGATACTGTGCCTCTTTTTCCGGATCATACAGCGGATCCTTTTCAGGAAATTTGGCCCCCATTTCACTTAAGGCCTCTGAAAGCCGGCTACTTAGCCGCTCGGCAATTTGTGGATGCTTATCATATACATCTGTTGTTTCTTCAAGATCCTTCTCCAAATTATACAACACCTCACTACTATCCGCGTAGTAGCGGATCAGCTTCCATGCTCCCTCCCGGATCACAGAAGAAGGGCGTCCGCCCTGGTTCCCATAGTGGGGATAATGCCAAATTAGGGGCCGATCGACTATGGAGTCTCCTTCCAGCAACGGGACAAGGCTAACCCCATCCTGGTGTTCATCGGGGTGTAATCCACTTCCGGTCAAATCAAGAATAGTGGGATAAAAATCGGTACCGGTAACCGGCGTATGATTTTCCGTTCCCTGGTGATCGAGCCATGGAACTTTTATAAAATACGGAACTCTAAGTCCTCCCTCATACTGGTATCCCTTTCCACCACGAAGGGGTAAATTGGACGTCGAATAATTGTCTCCCGCTGCCACTCCGCCGTGATCTGAGGTAAAAATAACAATGGTATTTTCTTCCAGTCCGTGTGCCTTGAGCGTTTCCAGTACCGATCCCACCGCATCATCCATATGCTCTACCAGTCCGGCATAAACGGGATTGTCCTGCACCTGCCGGATGGGAAGGAAATAGCCCATTTCAAAGCCGGTTTCCGCTATACCCATCGCCTCAGCTTTATCCCGGTATTTCCTCCACTTATCCTGGGATGATTGAATAGGGGCATGGACCGCATAAAAGGATAAGTAAGCAAAAAAGGTGGTATCTTTGTGTTGTTCGATAAAAGAACTGGTTTCTTTGGCCAGTTTTTCCGGCAGGCTCATCCCTTTCTCCTCGGGATGGTCATCCATTTTTGGATTATTGAACGGCGAAAAATATCCGCCCGTGTAGGGACCTCCGGCTTCAAATCCGCCCTGGTTGACATCAAATCCATGGTCTTCGGGATACGAACCTTCATCACCGAGGTGCCATTTTCCCGCAAAAAACGTTTTGTATCCGTTCTCCTTCATAGCTTCGGGCAAGACCTGGTATTCATGGGGCAGATGGTCTACATAATCGGGCGGCAGCAACTTGCTGTGGCGGCCCTGTTCTCTCCAGTCCTCCCCGGTTCTGGCCCCGATCCAGTCGGTAATCCCGTGCCGGGCAGGGAACTTGCCGGACATGATACTAGCCCGGGCCGGACTGCAGACCCGGTGGGCGGCATAGCCGTTGGTAAAAATCATGCTTTCCCCAGCCAGCCGGTCGAGGTTGGGAGTTTCATAATAATCACTGCCCATACTGCTTAAATCGTGGTATCCGTAATCATCCGCAATGATAAACAATACATTCGGTTGATCTACCGTATTTTCTTCTCCCAAGCAGGAAACGCAAGAAAAAGCAACAGAAAGATAAATTAAAACTTTTTTTAACTGCATGTTTTACAGGATTATTTATCCCTTTATTTTACTAGCTCGTTTCTTAGCTATTGATCATCCAACAGATATGTCACCTCCGTATGCACGTTGCTATATACAAATAATCACGAGCGTTTTCTATGTCATCATCTTTTAAATCCAGGTCAGCACTATGTCCCATCAGTCTCCAGTTTTCAAATACTGCTTTACTCATCTATTTGTGGCATTTCAGCTCCCATCTCTTCTGCTAGCTGCTCCATTTTCTTCCGTAAACGGTCAACAATTTCCAGATTCTCTCCAGCCCGGTTCCATCGTTCTCCCGGATCGCTCTGCAGGTTGAACAGCTCGGGTTCCAGGTCGACCAGCCTCAACTTCCATGGACCCTCACGGTACGCCTGAAGTTCCCCTCGCAGAAAATATGGATATTCCTCCCGCGGCGATGCTTCGCTCTCTCCGCTCAAAAATGGCATCAGATCGTACCCATCCAGCGGATGATCGGGCAAATCAGCCCCGGCCACCTCCATCAGCGTCCGGTAAATATCGGGCATTCCCACCAATTTATCAGTAACCTCTCCCGCGGGAATCTCGCCGGGCCAGCGGATCATCGCCGGTACCCGCGCACCTCCTTCGTAAGTAGTAGCTTTGGATTCACGCAGTAGCCCGGGAGAACCCGTATGCCAAGGCTTATTTCCTTCCTGCAACATCCGTTCCGGCAAATTATTCCAGGGTCCGTTGTCGGACGCAAAAAACACGATCGTATTCTCAGATAGTCCCTGTTTTTCAAGAGTCTGTAGTATCTTGCCCACACTCCAATCAATGGTTTCAATCACATCCCCGTAGAGGCCGCCCCGCGACTGCCCGCGAAAGTCCTCGGTGGTGTGGATCGGCAGATGCGGCATGCTATAGGCTAAGTAAAAGAACAGCGGCTGATCATCCTCGGCATGGGATTCTATAAAGTTGATCGCCTCTTCGGTGTAGCGCACCGTTAGGGAATCCTGGTTAAGCGGATGCTCTACCATTTCCGTACTACGATACAATCCCAGCGGTTCTTCAGTCTGTACCCACGGCTTGCGGTAGTCATTGGAATAGGGAAGTCCCAACCAGGAATCAAACCCCTGGTTGGGCGGCAAAAAACGATCTTCCATGTATCCCAGGTGCCACTTTCCGGCCATACCGGTAACATATCCGGCCGCCTGAAGTCCTTCGGCAAGGGTCAATTCGCTGTCGGGTAATCCGCCCTCCCCGTCGGAACCGGTTCCCCCGCCCAGATCAACACGCGGCATATGTCGGCCGGTCAACAGTTCTGTTCGTGAAGGCACACACCATGAGGCCGTCACAAAAGACGTAAACCGCACGCCTTGCTCAGCCAATCTATCAATGTTGGGCGTATTAATAGTGGGATTCCCATAGCTGCTCAGATCACCATAGCCCATGTCGTCGGGAAACAGAATAACAATGTTTGGAGGCATTGGATCAGCTTCTCCACCACAACTGCTTAAACTTAAACCTGCAAGAAGAATTAAAACTAGACCCCATATTTTTGGGAAAATAACTCCTTCCGAAAATGGATCTCTTTTTGGCATATTTAGCTCTTTATCTAATTTTTCAATAACTGTTCCGAAGCACGGAAGATATAATTCCCTGTCCCTTCCGAGCCTTCGTACTCCTCAAGTAATGATCGAATTACAGCTGAGAGTGGAGCTGGAAATGAATTGGCATCAATTGCCTCCAGCAAATTCAATGCTCGCAGCTTTACGTGTTCGTCAGGGTTCTGGAGAGCATTTCCAATAATCTCAAATGCTTTATTAGGGCGATCCAGTGCAAATAAAGCCTCAGCAACGGCCACCCGAACCACTCCGGATGGGTCATCCGTCTTTTGTATCAATTTTTTCTCATAATCAGATGCATACTCTTGCGCACTTGCCAGTCCCATCGCTGTCCAAAACCGTACCGAAGGATCGTCATGATCCAACCGCTCCGCCAGCTGTTCTATATTTTCCTGCTCACCCGGGGAAGCCATTTCAGCGGTTTCAATAATTTCTTCAAGCGGTATATCATCCTCACGGACTGTTTCATACAAGGTGCGTTCTCCGCGCAGGCTGTCAATAATTCCTTCCGGGATAAATCCCAGATCACTGTTTTCACGAATCCATTCTTTATTGGCCTCCCGCAGACGTTTCAGATCGTCTTCATACTCCGGGTTGTCCGCCAGGTTATGGATCGTATACGGATCGTCTGCTAAATTGTACAGCTCTTCAGCAGGCTTTGCCTCAAAGAAACGCCGCTGAATTTCATTAAGATTGCCCTTTTCATACTCCTCTTCCCAACTCTGCATCGATGGTGCCATCCATAAATACCACAGGTACTGTCCGTATATGCGCTGGGGCATATAATTTCGGACATACAACATTTCCTTGTCGTGTACCGCCCGAATCAAATCATACCGCTCATCCATGCGACCGCGGTAAGTATGAACATACTCCCGGGGTTCCGCTTCATGTTCCCCCAAAAACGGTTTGCCGTCCATAAATTCCGGCGGCTCGATGCCGACTAAACTCAAAACCGTGGCCGGAAAATCCACAAACGAAACCAGTCGGTCAGTGCGTTTTTCATCAATTCCCAAATGCTCGTATTTGGGAGGGATATAGATAATCAGCGGAATCTGCAATCCCCGTTGATTCATAAACCGCTTTGAACCGGGCACCGCACCACCATGGTCTCCATAGTAGAATACGATGGTATTTTCAGCTTCTCCGGATTCTTCTAGCTCTTCAAGAACTTCTCCGACCTGTTCATCCATCCGGGTGACTTCATCATAATAATGGGCCCAGTCTCTTTTAACTGTTTCTGTTCGCGGATGATAGGGCGGAACCGGGGCCTCTTCGGGATCATGAATTAGCGTATCAATCGGGTCGTGCAGACTGCTCTCGTGACTGATGGTTATGTTTCGAACATGAAAAAAAGGTTGTCCCTCTTCTCGATCCCGATAATGAGCCTCACCGCTGGATTCATCCCATACTTCCGGCTGATCAACGGTATTATAATCCTTCTTTCGATTGTTAGTAGTATGATAACCGGCCTCCTGCAGATACTTGGGGAAAAATTGAATTTCTTCCGGAATCGGATAGGTACTCCGCATATTTTCAGTACCCATCCGGTTCGCATAAGTGCCGGTAATCAGAGTAAAGCGGGAAGGTGCACAGACAGGTGTAGTGGCATATGCGTTTTCATAGACTGTACCCCGCTCGGCTAGTCGGTCGATATTGGGCGTATCTGCATACTCATCTCCATAAGCACCGATGAAAGGACTGTTATCCTCGCTGGTGATCCACAGGATATTAGGTTGGGGAGGATCCTCAGCTGTTTCTCCACAGCCATGAAATGTAGCAACCAACAGCATGATTAATCCTGTTTTTGTAATACATCCCCAAATTCCCTTTTCGGTCCAATCCATTTTTTGATTTTTATTGATACTTTTAAACGTTAAAATGTAGCCTTTGAGTCAAACTCCCTATCCCCTCTTTTATGAAAAAATAATTCTATTTTATCAATACTTATAAGAGGAGTTCAAAGCCGATTACTCTGGGGAAGGTAAGTTAATCATAAGATTCATACATTACCCTTAAACGCATTTTGTTAGCATTCTTGAATTTACCCTTGTTAGACTTAATATAAGCTATCCCTAATCTCTTTTTTCCCTACCTAATTAAAGAAATCTAACCCGAAAATAACAATCCTTAATCTTCTTCGACCGGTAGAGCCCACTCAGGAGCTGGAAAATCACGCATTGGTCCCCTTAGACGAGGATAGCTTTCCCATATATTTCCATTACTGGTTACCCGGGGATCTTCGGTTTCTTCAAGAAAATTGGTCAATTGATTTCGAAAGCTGCGGATAAGGTCTTCATAATCGGGGTCTAGCGCCAGGTTATGAATATTTCCGGGATCTTTCTTAATATCATATAGTTCTTCTGCCGGACGTTTGCCAACCGATAGATGCAAATACCCGTTCATAGAAGGATCGTCTGCATTTTTTGTCATGATATCAAGACTGGATGCAGCATCAATATCGTGATAACCGCTGTGCATGGGCGTCAATTCTCCATCTTCGATGCGCCGCGGACTCCCTGCCGGCCATCGCTGGGGGGCAAAATTCCGGATATAAAGATATTGATGCGTACGAATGGCCCGCTGAGGGTATCCCAGATTGTCCCAGCGTGAGCTTGAGTGACGCTCCCGTCCCGAATAGACAACCTTTCGTGCGGGATCCACGATACCCTCATCAGAAGAAGTCAGAATATCTATCAGGCTCTTTCCGGTCATCCCATATTCGCCCCGATGCTTGACCCCGGCCGCCTCTAGAATTGTCGGCATAAAATCAATTAAATTTACGAGATCATCGACCACACGGTCTCCCGGCACGCGTTCGCCCCACCGGACCGCCAGCGGCACGTGAATCCCGTCCTCATAGAGGTTCGCCTTGGCCCTGGGAAAAGGCATCCCGTTATCGGAAGTCACAATAATCAGGGTATTTTCAAGCTCTCCATTCTTTTCCAACAGTTCAATAGCCTTGGCCAGATGCTGATCAAACCATTCAATTTCAATAGCGTAATCGAGTAGATCGCTTCGTACTTCAGGGGTATCCGGAAGATAATCCGGGATTCCCACATCCTCGAGCTTTTTTCCTGCAGCTTCTCCCATCCCTTTTTCGTAGGGACGATGGGGTTCGGAAGTGCCTAGCCAAAAATAAAATGGCGAATTATTTGGACGCTGTTCCAGAAACGCCCGGAAATTGCCGGCATAATCGGTACTGCGAATATAATCATGCGGCGGGCTAAGCTCCTCATCCTGGAAAGAGGGTCCCGCCGGATTTCGGTCCCAACCTCCCACTTCCCAGTCCCCCGGTCCCCATCCTTTCCCGGTATAGCCCACCTCGTATCCCGCTTCCTCGAGCAGGTCGGGCAGGACGGTATATTTCTCAGAAAATGAACTGCCGTGGGTCCCTGCCGCCTCGTTTTGCCAGGGATATCTCCCCGTCAGTATTGCAGCACGCGAGGGACTACAGCCGGGTGAGGCTACAAATCCATTCATGAATAAAACCCCTTCCTCGGCCACCCGATCAAAAGCAGGGGTTTCGACAAAATCCGACCCGTAGGCTGAGGCATGGGGAAAGGATTGATCGTCGCTGATGACAAACAGGACATTCGGTCGCTGATCCTGGGCATGACCGGATATCCCCCAACATACAATCAAACTCAAAAACAGCATTCTTTTAGCAAAGAAACTAAACGATAAAACAATGTTCATAATGCAAAACTCTTAAAAGTAAACATTAACATATTTCATAATGGGATATTCAACCTGGTTTTCCCTTTCCGGACAATCAGAAAATTGTAACACAAAACAGGAGCTGATTACACAGCTATTGCTCCGGGGTATTCGGTCTTCGGATTCATAAAAAATGGTCACTCCTCTTCTCTGGCCAGTGGTTCCAGTTCCTGCCTTCCTTTTTCCAGACGTTCGACCATCTCTTCGACGACGTCAGGCTGCTCGCGGGTATAGCTGAACTGTTCGGAGGGATTACGCTCTAGGTCGAACAGCAGACCTGGGTCGTAGTAATGAGGCTCCCCTTCTCTTTGCCCCTCAAAACGAGTAAGTCCCTGCCGGTAGTAGGAGCGGACCACAAATTTCCAGCGCTGGGATCGTACTGCAGTAATTTCCTGATTATTAAAAAAATAGAGATATTCGTGAGGTGATTGCTCCCCGCCCTGCAAGACCGACCAGATATTTTTCCCGTCAATAGTCCGGTCCTTCGGCACTTCTGCCCCGGCCAGTGCAATCAGCGTGGGAAACAAGTCAAAATTCATTGTTATCGCATCCGAACTAACCCCGGGCGGAATCTGGCCGGGCCACCGGGCGATAAACGGGACACCCTGTCCCCCTTCCCAGCTTGCCGCCCCTTTGCGGTTGCGCAGCCGGCCTGAACTTCCCTCAAACCAGGGGCCATTGTCACTGGTAAAAATGACCATAGTGTTGTCGTCAATGCCCTGCTGCTCCAGGGCCTGAAGCACTTGTCCTACGCCCCAATCGATCTCCTCGATCACATCCCCGTACAACCCTGCTTTGGATCGCCCCTGAAACACTTCGGAGGCATACAGCGGCACATGCGGCATCGAATGGGCCAGGTACAGGAAGAACGGTTCATCCGGCTGCTCTTCGATAAACTGAACGGCTTCCCGGGTATATCGCCGGGTCAGGGTTGTCTGATCGACAGGTTCTTCAAGGACTTCCTTATTGCGGTACAGCGGCAGCGGACTCATATCATTGCTGTAGGGCAGCCCATAAAAATAATCAAAGCCGTTGCCGGTAGGCCAAGAGACATCAACCGTTCCCAAATGCCACTTACCCACCATGCCGGTCCGGTATCCCTCGGCTTTGAGAGCTTCGGGGAGGGTAACTTCCTCATCGGGCAAGCCGTGATCATCATCCGGAAACAGCACGCTGTGAGCCAACCCCGTCCGGATAGGATACCGGCCAGTCAGGAGTCCCGCGCGCGCTGGGGTGCATACGTTGGCACTGGAATAATGGTGAACCAGCTTTACACCCTCAGATTCCATCCGGTCTATATGGGGCGTCTGAATCAGTGGCGAGCCGGAACGGCCGACATCTCCGTAGCCAAGATCATCAGTAAAGATTACAATAAAATTTGGATGGTCAACCCCGGTACCCTCCTGTGCACTGACAGTTAAACTCCCGATGGTAAAAAAAGCTATAAAGCTGAACGTAAACGCTGTTTTTATAGACATAGGTATATTATTTGCCTTTAACATTTACTCTTCTACTTCTACTCTGACTTTCCCGGCCCACTCCTGCCACTGAGTCTGTAGTTGAGTAACAATATCTGGGTATTGTTCGGCCAGGTTCGTCGTTTCCGTGCGGTCGGTTTGCCGATCATAAAGCTCCCACTCATCTTCCCAGCGTACCATCTTCCATTTTTCGGTTTGAATAGCGCGTCCCTCGGACCACTCGTAAAAGAGCGGCCGCTCTCGGTCGATGGAATCTCCTTTGAACAGAGGGAGTAGACTGACGCCTTCCATCGGTTTCATGGGTTCGCCACGGTACTCATCAGGATAGTTCGCCCTGCCTATCTCAACAAGCGTGGGCATAATATCTATAAAATGAAGCAGGCTGTGGTCAATCCGTCCCCCTTCAGAGATGACCTTCGGCCAGTGAACAATAAAGGGCGTGGCGGTTCCCCCTTCATGGGAATAGTTCTTGTAGAGACGGAATGGGGTATTGGCCACGTTGGCCCAGTCTTCTTTCAGTGAGGCCCACCGGGTCATGGAACCTATGGGACCCACCCCGATTTGAACGACTTCAGCTGAGGCGCCGTTGTCGGAGGCAAACATAATAAGCGTGTTGTCCAGCTTGTCCTGTTCCTCCAGGTAATCAATCAGTCGTCCAATATTCTGATCCATTCGGTCTATCATCGCGGCGTAGACCTGCATTCTCCGTACCTGATCGGTCTTCGTCGAGTCGTCAAGGTCTGACCAACTGCGATAGGTCGGCGCCGATCGCGGATAGCGCTCGTCAAGCAGTCCCATCTGGCGCTGGCGCTCGTAGCGGGCTTCGGCAATCGCCTCGTACCCGGCCTCATAAACCCCTTCGTATTTCTCGATATCCTCCTTTGGCGCCTGCAACGGATCGTGCGGGGCCTGATAGGACAAATACAGCATAAAGGGCTGAGAGCCCTCTTCATACCGACCCAGCAACTCCAGCGCCCAGTCGGTCCAGCTGTCAGTGCCATAGTAATCCTCCGGGGGTGTATAGGGTTCAGCCAATGAGTCATCAAACGCAAAAGTTCGTGGATAAAAACCTTGCTTTTGGGCAGGGGGACCCGGATCCTCGGGGCGTTGCTCGCCGGGGTTGAAGTAGTTGGCCGCCCCGTCGCGCAGTCCCCAGTAGTGATCAAAACCCCACTCATAGGGATTGTCGGTACCGTGGTGCTTTCCTACAAAAATGGTGGTGTAATTCGCCCTGCTGAGTACTTCCCCGAACATCACCGCCTGTTCGAAATTGCCCGACGACTCGCTCATCCCCACCTGCTGAGCATATTGTCCCGTTAAGAGCACGGCTCTCGAGGGAAAACATTTGCTGGTATTGTGCATCTGGGTAAACCGGATACCGTTGTCAGCCAGCCGGTCCAGATGCGGAGTTTCTATTTCGGATCCATACGCCCCGATATCCGAATAACCCATATCATCGGCAAGGATGAACACGATGTTGGGGGCAGGGGATTCATTAAGATCTTGAGACGCCTGTCCGCATCCACTGAACAGGGAAGCTGCAAGCAAAAAAATTACAAGATATACACCGTATTTTAATATGAATCTGATAGTCATTTAATTAGTACATAATTTATTCAAATTTACAAACAAGGGGCTCCATGTCTTCCCCCGGAGTTATCTCTTTCATTTCCTGCCACCGGTTCTGGTCAGGCTCTCCTACTCGAATGGTATAGGTAGCCTGAGGGTCAAAGACCTTGGGCGTGAATCGATTGCCCTGTACACGCAAGGCATATTCCAGCTGCCCGCTGCCTTCCCGGTAGAGCTGCAGGACGGGATCCTGTAGTCCCTCTACCCTAATTTCAGGAAGATACCCCGCTGCCTTGCGTGCGTAATTGTCCTGCTGGCTCACCACAACCGGCCAACCGTCGTACTGCCCCTCGGGATTGGCGAGAGGGTCCACATAGCGCGGCCAGCATTCAACCTGCATGCTGCGGTCCGTTTTGTCGAAGGTGACCATTCCGTAGCCGGTCACCCGATCGTAGATCAGTCCCGGCTCCCGGTTGGTCTGGACCGGGTTGGCTGCCGCCAGGACCGTCATCTGGTTACCGAAGGCATCGGTAAAATTACCCGTATACTTCGGGCGGCCCACCAGCGGCTGATGATCGTCTTCCACGGCCGGCCACCAGCGGCGCGGCCAGATGTTGTTCAGGGCCGGGCCGGTAAATACAAAACCGGCATCCCCGTAATCTTCCACCCCGTATTGGATAACACTGCCCAGATGTTGGTCACCGGCAATATGCAAGGCAAAGCCCCGACGGATACGATCCAGTGCCGCATCGCGCCCGGTCTGTGGCCATCCATTGGTATCCATATCCCGCGCGGGATAATCCCCTGACGGGTATTCCCCTCGCGGCGGGATCGGCTGTTGGGGCACACTCCGGTCATGCGTCGCCCCTTTCGGCATAGTATGCGCCCCGCAAAACGGGGATTGGGAGAGCACTGCTTTCATCTGTGCCCCGTGGCTCCAGTCGGCTACCCACTGCTTCAAAAAGGCCTGTTGGCGGTCTCCCAACAGATCAGCATCGATATCGTAATACTGGCTCAAATCAATATCCGGGTCCTGGGGAAATCCATTAACAACCTCAAAGGGGAGCACGTTATCCGGGGCCGATTTAAATTTCCGATCTTCGAGTATTGCCAGGCTGATCCCCCCGTAGGTCCAGTCCGTATAATATACACTAATATCCTGTTTAACCGGCGTGGGATCCCACGGATCCGGCAAGTGACTGGTGAGCGTGCGCTCCACCATCCGCACCCATTCGGGGGGATATTTATACCCGCCTTCGTCCTGGGCCTCGTACCCCCAGCCCTCGCCGGTGGGGGCCTCCTTGCCCCCTTCTCCCCAGATATTGCCGTGAAACACATCGTGATCGTCGGGGATGAATCCACCCGGGATATGCCGGAAAACATCCCGGTAGGACCATCCGAACATGTACCACTTGCGCAGGTAATCCAGCGCAGCTCGTTCGACGTCGTCGGTTCGCTCGGCGCCAAAGCCCCCGTGCGATTCATAAATTTGATCGCCCAAAAACATCGCCATATCCGGGCGATGCTTTTTCACATTCTCAACCACTTCGGCGTTGGGGAAGCCGTAGTGGCTGTTACAGCTGAATACCGCCATCTTCACCTGGTCGGCCGAAACCGGTTCGGCGGCAATGGTTCCTTCGTAAAAATATGCGTTGTCGCCCGATTTCAGCGGCAATTCCAGGCGCAGCCGGTAGGGAATAGCTTCTTCGCGCTGCCAGTCTTCGATTCGAAAATGGGCGGTGCGTGCCAAGGGGTGGACATGGGTTTCCTCCACCGTTTCCCACTGGTCACCTGACCGAAGCTGGAGTTCCACGTTGTGATTAGCGATCTCCTCCACCGGTGCCAGTTGGGCCGTCATTTTCAGCACGCCGCGGTCCAGGGTATATTGGGCAAAACAAATCGGGCCAAATGTCTGTTCTGGATTATAGCTGACCTTACTGCCGGACAGCCGCCAGTCGGAAAATCGGACCGACGGCGTGTTGGACTCCTCCTCTTGTGAGGAAAAATGAGACAGCAATGCTACATTCCCCTCCAGCTGTCCGGAGGCTATTTCTTCGGCCTCCAGGCTTCCCAGCAGCTCTCCACTCACCGCGTCGGTGGCCGTCAGCCTCAGATTGTACAGACCGCCGGCCTCGGTTGCTTTCAACTCCAGCCGGACCGGATCCTGCAGCAAGATCAATTCCTCCCCGCGTTCCTCACCGATAAACAACCGGCCGCTTGCATCAATACCAACGTCCAACCCTTCGCCAAAGACGGCATTGCGCCGGTAGTCATCAAATGGAACGCGAACGGGCTGATCGCCTGCCCGGGCACCAACGCGAAATCCAACCCGATCCTGCCCGGAACCTCCGTTATGGAGCAATTCAAGATCCACTGCCACGCTAAACTCACCGGCAATTCCGCCCAGCTGGTGCGTCAGGCAATGCAGGCTCCGGTTGGGGGCGCTGACCGAGCACTCAACCTGTCCATCGGCAATCCGCCAGTCCTGCAGTCGGTTCCCCCAGAAGCCGGGACCGACCCAACGCATGTCCGGCCACTCCGACCACCGGCTGCGCATTGGGGTGGATGCTTCTTTTAGTATATTCGGATTTTCTTTTGCTCCGCTTTGGCCTGGTTTGAACAACGTCCATGAAGCGGTGCCTAACAAAAGAGTTTTGATACTTTCTTTTCTATCCATAACTGTAAAATAAATTAAGTAAACTTAGTTGGTATCAGGCTGATGATACAGCTGTTTTGTTTCAATATGTTGTGTGGGAAACTCCGGCCCACTCCACTGCAACCGCAGGGAAGGCACACCCTCTTCACCACTTGCATATACGAGTTGAATGGGATGGTATCCTTCTTCCAACCTGATTTCAGAGGTGATATCCGAACCTGGATCATATACCTTGTCAGCATCAATAACCGTGGCATCGTGGATACGCAACAGGGCGCCCCGGTTGGTTTTGAAACTAAACGTATAGACTCCCGATTCGGGCACCTCC
>CAYXVW010000019.1:0-11172 GCA_964468695.1 uncultured Balneolaceae bacterium
AACGTGCGACCACCTGTTCCCCATCTTTGACTAAAAAACGTTCACACTCTCCTTTAGAGAAAAAATCATTATGGTCCGGATCAAAAATATTTTCTATCTCGAACCGAAACGGCGGCGCCCAATTGGGAAAGTCCTCATAAATGTGAAACGGAAGTTCATGAAATGCTTCTATCTCTTGCGCACTTTCCACTTTTAGAAAATCGTAAGTCATAAACCTTTTTAAATTGAAGTAAAGAGTATCAGGAGAATCTTCCGTAACTTATGATAGATTTACTTTAGAATTTCACCTATAATTACTCGGCAAAATGCCAACTAAATATCTGTATCTGGCTTGAAGGAACAAAAGAAAAAAGTGATCGTCGTTTTTCTGCTGTTAATATCTTGTATTATTAGCGGATACCTGTTAATCACTGTTGAAACTACAACTAAATCGCTTCGTTCATTTTCCCAAGCCGATTCACTTATCCAAAATGAGTTCACAAACTTTAGCATAAATAATAGCCAGATCCGACAGTATTCCGCACAAGCAGGTCCCTCCTTCAGCCGAAAAATATATCAAGTGCGTCTTCCTGAAGAACAATCCAAGACACAGTTCCATGCTGATTTAAATCGTACATTTTATCCATATGATATTGCAACCCCTGGAAGAGTTAATATAGCAGATGAAATCATGCAAATCCATCTGCTTTATGAGGATGTAATTTTCAGAACTATTAAATTAGAAACTGATTCTGATCTCATTCTTCAGCAAAATAAAGTCAGTATCATTTTGGCTTTCAATGCGATACCTAACAGTAATATTGTTAGCCAATTAACTAGTCTGGGTGAGCCAATTCCAATTTTGTTGTCTGTTGAACATCCCATACAGGCAAAAGAATTCCATGAAGAACTTTCAAGTCAATATAATCGTCTTATTTTTCGACTATATAACGAGTACAATGAGGATCTTATACAAACAAACCCTTCAATAGCCCAACGCCGCATTAATCAATTTGAAGAAATTTTACCCAATGCTCGTTTACTTCTTAATGCAAACAGTGATAATAGCCAAAAGATCATAGAACAATCGGACCTTTCCTTCATAGAAGCACAGAGTGCCCTGCAGCTTCATCAGAATCTTGGGAAAGCTGTTTTTCTGGATGAACTTAATAAATTAAAACCCGGTGCAGCTCACACCCTGGCTATTATCAACGGAAATGCAACAACCCTGAGCTGGCTGGAAGAAAAACTACCTGAACTGAAACGCTCCGGAGTACAGATAGTACCTCCCGATCAAATAGGTTTTTGACATGCTTGAACACTTAGATACCGATCGCTGGTTCGAAAAACTGGAATTAAAAGAATTTCCCGAACCCAAAACCGTACATTTACGGCATCCTGTACTTCTTTGCCACGGCTACGGTGCCATTGCCTCACTGGTAAAACCCTCCCCTCTTTATGATGTTGCTATGTTAATGCGTTCTCATAACGTGCTTGCGTATGCTCCCAATATTGTACCATACGCAAAAATAGAAGTACGGGCTCAGCGGTGGGTAAAGTTAATTAATAGATTAACTGCTGAAAATGGTTACGATAAAATAAATATTATAGCTCACAGTATGGGTGGCTTGGACATCCGCTATGCCCTTTCTGAGCTTGATATTGCTCCCAAGGTAGCATCATTTACCACCATTTGTACTCCTCACCACGGAACCTCTCTTGCGGAACTCACGCTTAAAACCCCTGATGCCATTCGTGATAAGCTCGCTGACTTTTTGGACTGGATGGGCGACCGTATATATCCCAAAACGAAAAGTGATTCTGTAGGATCAGCCGAACAGCTTACCCGTCAATATATTACAGAAGAATTTAATAGCCGGATTACTGATGTACCGGATATTCCCTACTATTCCTATAGCGCAGCGGTAGGCAAGGGTACCGATATTCCCATAAAGGTGATCGGACGTTTTCAAAACAATCACATCTTCGAAGAAGAAGGATTAAACGATGGTATGGTTTCCGTTAAAAGTGCTAAATGGGGTCAACATATAAAAACCCTTCATCTCTCCCATCTCGAACAGATGCACTTACGCGTAAAGGACGAACGAAAACCAATTTTCCAGAAATTTTGGCTGGAGGTCATTGAAATGCTGGAGGAAAAAGGCCATTAAAGCTCAATTCCTTCCACATCTTTGAGTAGAGTATAGGCAGTCATATCGTACTGTATGGGGGTGAGTGAAGCAAAACCTTTTTTAAGTACGTTGATGTCCAGATCCTCCCCTTCATCCAGGAGCTCTAACCGACCGGTTAGCCAGTAATAGGATCGGTTATTGGGATCCACCCGACCCTCAAACTCCTCTACATAACGACTGTCGGCCTGGCGCGCCCATTTAATTCCCCTCAACTCCCCTGGCGGTACGTTCAAGTTCAGCGTTACGCCTTTGGGAAGGCCTTCAGTGAGTACGTATCCAATCACTTTGCGTGCTGCATCCCGTGCCCCGCTCAGGTCTGCATCTTCATCAAAGTCGGTACAGCTTACGGCAATGGATGGATAGCCTAAAATAGTTCCCTCGGTAGCAGCACTTACGGTACCCGAATACAAAATATTTACCCCGGCATTACTCCCGTGATTAATACCGCTGACGACCAGATCAGGTTTGCGCTTCATGAGCTGATCATGTGCCAGCTTAATAGAATCAGCTGGGGTACCGGTTACTGCCTGCCCATTAAAGCGTCCATCTACCTGAAAAGAGCGTGACCGCAGTGGTGTATCTACCGTTACCGCATGCCCCACAGCACTCTGTTCACGATCGGGGGCGATTATATGTACTTCTCCAAATTCATCAGCGACTTCCGCCAAGGCCTGGATACCGGGCGAAAAAATACCGTCATCATTACAGACAAGAATTACAGGTTCCTCAGAATTGCTCATAATATTTTATACTAAAATGATATAATCTACTAACAAATATAGTTTAAAGGGAAGACCGATCTACTTCCTCAACTCAATATGAAAACCTATCCTATTTAAACTTTTAATTATCGTATTGTTCGTTTTCATTGGGGAAATCTCCGGACTGAACATCCTTAATATAATTTTGTACAGCCTCAGTTATCTCAGTATCCAAATCCGCGTATCGGCGAAGAAATCGAGGTTTAAATTCTTTATTAAGTCCCAGCATATCGTGTGCAACCAGTACTTGTCCGTCACACTTTTTACCGGCCCCTATACCAATAGTAGGGATAGAAAGCTGATCTGTTACTTTTTCCGCTAATCCAGCGGGAATCTTTTCCAATACTATGGAAAAGCATCCGGCTTCTTCCAACTTATGAGCATCCTCCAGCAGTTGCTGTGCTTCCTCACTTTCAGTTGCTCGCACTTTATAAGTTCCAAACTTATAAATGCTTTGAGGGGTAAGTCCAAGATGCCCCATAACCGGGATACCCGCCTCCACAATTTTTGTGATGGTCTCAATAACCGGCTTCCCTCCTTCAAGTTTCACACCGTGAACACCCGCTTCCTTCATCATGCGTCCTGCACTAATCAGAGCTTCTTTAGGTGTTACCTGGTAACTCATAAAAGGCAGATCTGCAATAACAAGCGCGGTATCTACTCCGCGCACCACGCAGGAAGAATGATAAATCATATGATCAAGCGTCATGGGTACCGTAGTATCGTAACCAGCCATTACGTTACTGGCCGAATCACCTACCAAAATAATATCAATACCTGCCCGGTCAATAATTTTAGCCATCGTAAAATCATAGGCTGTGAGCATACTAATTTTCCGCTCTTCCCCCTTCATATCCACGATAGTCTGGGTTGTTACTTTGGGCGGCCGGTTTGAAGATTGAGTACTCATTCGTCTTCTTTTGGTACAATTGCAGAAGTAGCTTCAAGCTCGCAAACAACTTTATCATTCACACGCGCCGTACCTTCCATGGTAGTAAAATTACGCCGTCGGTTTGTCAGAAATACTTCCATCATAAGCTGATCGCCCGGTACCACTGACTTCCGGAATTTTGCCTGATTAATATTCGTAAACACAATCAGACTTTCATCGGGATTTTCAATGTGGTTTTCAGTTAACATAATACAACCTGTCTGTGCCAAAGCTTCAACCTGTAATACGCCCGGCATTAATGGTTTTCCCGGGAAATGACCATTAAAGAAGTCCTCGTTTACCGTAACATTTTTATAGGCAAGAATACGTTTTTCTTCCAGTTCTAAAACGCGATCTACCAATAAGAACGGATAACGATGGGGTAATACTTTTTTAATTGCTTCGATTTGCATTACTGACATGATAAAAGATGTTTTTCGTGGTAAAATTTAGGATTTAATATACACATTTTTATTTCACGGTACCCACATATACATAGGCAATGCCGCCGGTTAACTTTTCGAACATCTGAGAGGTGAAAGCACCGGATTCTTTCATTAATGTAATGAACTCATTACCGGCCGGAAATTTAGCACTCGTTCTGGGCAGATAAGAATAAGCTTCCCGATTCCCACTAATCCATCCGCCCACTGTGGGCATAATATATTGGCTATAAAGCTCATAAGGATATTTTAGCAATCCTTTTGGCTGGCCGAATTCCAGAACCACTACCGTGCCACCGGGCTTGACAACCCGCCCCATCTCTTTAAGAGCCTGTACGGGTTTATCCACGTTACGAATACCAAATGCAATACTGGAAATATCGAAACGGTCATCTTCATAAGGCAGATCCATTGCATCTGCCACTTCAAAATCAACTTTCAGATTGTGTTCTCTGGCTTTCTCCGGTGCGTGCTCAATCATTTCCTTACAAAAATCTGTACCCAGCACAGATCCACTGTCACCAACGGATTCCTTAAATTTCAAAGCCAAATCCCCGGTACCCGTTGCACAATCAAGCACATCATCCCCTTCCCGAGCACCACTTAACTGTACCGCCCGATTCCGCCAGATGTGATGAACACCAAATGATAATATGGAATTCACCCGATCATAATCATCGGCAATATCCGCAAACATCTTGCGTACTTTTTCACTCATAATTATTTAAACCTCAAATACTTTTCCAAACTATTTTGACTCAATTCTCAACCATTCTTCATTTGATATTGAGTCCATACTTCCATTTTTCAAATGGTCAGTATTATTTAAAAAGACTGATCTAAACTGTTGGCCATCCCATTGAAGATGGTATAAAGCACCATTGCTATGAGCAACTTTATGCATGGATGAGAGTCCCATGCCTAACCAATGTGAAACTAAAATCCGTATAAGACGGCCGTGAAGAACAAATAAGATGTTTGAGCTGTGTTTTTCACGAATGAGGGTCTCTGCTTGTCCTCCGGCTCGTTCCAAAACACTGAGAGGGCTTTCAGCTTTGTCAAAAGCAAATGAAACATCCCCCGATTTCCAGTTCTCATGCAGCTGTTGCAACTCGGATTCTATCTCCTCAATGGGGCGACCTTCCAATATCCCAAAGTTCATTTCATCCAGCTCCCGGTACGATGCTATCTCCAGATTACAATATTTACCTACATATTCTGCTGTTTCCCGGGAACGCTTTAGGCTGCTGCTATACAAATAGTCGATATCAAGGGTATGGATATGTGCTGACAGGGCCTTCGCCTGCAGCTGACCGGTCTCATTCAGAGATGCATCAATACCCCTGCCCTGGATTTGATTTCGTCGATTATATTCGGTCTCCCCATGACGAGCTAAAAAAATATTCGATATACTCACGCTAGTTCCCCTTTTTCCTGCTTATTGCCAGTTCTTTAAATCGTTCTTCCATTGTTTGTACTTCCGCCGGTGCCATATTATAAAACATAGCATATCTTACCAGAATCATCTTAAAAACACGATCATTAAGCGTTAAATGATTATCGCTATCTTTATCAATCTTATCCCAAAGCCGCTTAAGGAGTCCCAATTTCATTAGGAAAAAGAAAACAAGTCCAGTTCCTGCCGCCAAATACTGACCGTCTATTCCTAAAAGACTAATAATGACCAAAGAGGTCATTAAGAGGTACCCATCTTTATTCATGAATTTGAGCAGTTTACCCAGATAAATCGTAACAAAACCACTTTTAAAACGATACCAAAAAAAATGGAAGGCAATAGCAATAACCGCTGCAAATATGGGATGGATAAAAAGCAGCAATACAAGTAACAGGGTTAACGACAGGCTGTCTGCACTACGCACCCAGGCAATAGCTTCCTCAACAAGTAAATCAAGTGATCGTTTCTCTAAAAGTCCTGGGACAAATTCTTTAATATGTTTGGATGTAGTATGAAACCAGTCTCCGGTTCGGGTAACAATACCCAGCTTTGTTTCTAAAAATAAGTTTTGACGTTGTGTGCTAAATCTATTCATAACCTTAAAAATATCCTTCTTTTTTTGAAAAAACGAATTAATACTGAGGATTAAGCCTGTGCAACCGTCAATACTACTATTTCTTTGGCACCATTATCCAAAACCGTATGAGCAAGCTCAAAAGTAGTGGCTCCGGTAGTAAAAACGTCATCTATAATGACAACTAGCTTATCTTCTATTGCAACTGGCTTTTTTACCTTAAATGCATTTTTCAAATTTTGACGACGTCTTTTTAGAGAAAGTCCCGTTTGGGTGCGCGTATTTTTATTTCTTACTACGCTTTTAATATCACAAATAGACAGATCGTTCCAAATCTGCTGAAATCCCAAGGTTATTTTAAATGCTTGATTAAACCCCCTGGAACGAAATTTCAGATAGTGTAATGGGACAGGCAAAAGGACAGCTGGAGAAAGGCTGAGTTTTCGCCTCAAAAAAAAATGTTTCTTTATTCGGATTCCCAATTCGCGTCCCAAATCAACCCCAATACCTGTCAACTGTTCGTATTTCAATAAGTGTAATAAATCCTGCAGATCGCCCCCTTTGTCAAACTGCCATAGTGCGTGTTGGGCAATCACGCCTTCCGGTAAAATAATATCGCTTGAAACAGGAGTATTATCAGGATTTGCATCCTCAAACCGTTCCTGCAGGCAAAAAGAACACAGTTGGCGCTGATGTTCCGTATTTTCAAGCCCACAGCAGGCACATACATTGGGAAAAATCACCTCCGAAATGCCTCTGACCATATTTTGAAACATCTTTTTCATTGAATACTTTTCTAAGTAAGATCATTTTGCAGTCAAATCCTTACAAATAAAATTGCGTTACCTAATAAAACTTTTGCCTACCGTCATATTTGTTTAGATTTAGGGTCAATTCAACGGTTATTTATCACTTATAATCTGTTATTTATCCTATGCCATCACTTGGAAATGATTTGGCGATCATTCGGAAGGATCAAGGACTTAGTTTAGAGGAGATCCATCAGTCCACAAAAATTCCGAAACATATTCTGACTGCTATTGAAGATGATTCTCTTTTCCAGGATATCAGCGGCACAACGACATATATCCGTGGTTATGTACGCAGTTACGCCAGTATGCTTGCTATTGAAGAGAAGGAAATCATCCATGCTCTCGACCAGATGGAAAAAGGCAACTATAACGGAAACCTTGTTGATGATGAACTGCGCCCTGAAGAACCGGATGAAAGTGAAGAAACTAATTCCGTAAAAGAAGAAAGCGACGATCTTGCTGCCAATACTCCCTCAAAAGATATAGTTTTAAAAAGGTCTGACAAAGTTACTTCCATCGACTGGGTTAATATGGCTGAACGTTTTTCTCCGTTCAGCAAGCAGCGACCGAAATGGAAGCCCGTCTTTGCTACTCTTATTATATTTGGTGTAGCGACATTCCTGATTTACTGGTTCTATTTCCGTCCTCCGACAGAGCATGCCCAAAACCCTTCACAGCAGGAAACTCCTATGCAGGCGACGGTTCCATCTGGTACTCTTCAGTCCAGCTCTCCCGCAATAGAGAATAATGATAGTGCTGAACTGACTTCATCAACAGGAGATCAATTAGAAGCTCCGAAAGACGAGCTGTCTGATACTCTTTCTATAGTACTGTATGCAGCGTACGGCAAACTGGAACCTGTTCGTGTATTTACGGATGTTACCGGAGATTTGAATCCATATTGGATTGAAGAGGGGGAAGCCATACGATTTAATTTTGTGAATGAATTTCAGTTCCGTAATGGGATCAATAATATTGTTTTACTAATGAATGGTCATCCCATTACTAATTTCAAGGAGCAGTTTTTTAATCCACAAACAGAACGTATAGAAATAAACAGATCTTTTTTTGAAGACGATCCGAAATGGCTGCAACCCTCACCCGATTCTCTGGAAATAGGTGCTCCCCGCCCTTCGATTATTCGTCAGCTTGAACGTCAATAAATTTTAGCAATGGATAAGAAACAGGCACAAGAACGTATCAATGAACTGCGCGACTTACTTGAAAAAGCAAATAAAGCCTACTACCAGGAAGCCCAGCCTTTTATTTCGGATAAGAAGTTTGACGAATATATATCTGAGCTAGAAGAACTTGAGAACAAATTTGACCTTCAAGATCCGGATTCTCCCACTCGCCGAGTCGGTGGTGAGCCCAGCAGTGATTTCGAAACGATCCAGCATCCGGTACCTTTGCTTAGTCTCGATAATACTTACAATGAAGAGGAACTTAATGATTTTGATCGGCGGGTACGTGAGCGGCTGGATCACAGCAACTTCACCTATATGGCGGAGCTAAAATTTGATGGCACTGCTATTCGCCTTCGATACGAAAACGGTGAACTGGCATTGGGAGCAACCCGTGGAGACGGGGAACGCGGCGATGATATTACCCGTAACCTCCGAACAGTCCGTGATATTCCTTTATCTCTGGAAGGTAATTATCCCGAGGTAGTAGAAGTTCGGGGAGAGGCTTATATGGAGCGGGAAGCATTTGCAAGAATGAATGAGCACCGGGAAGAACAAGGATTATCGCCATTTGCCAATCCCCGGAATTCTACAGCTGGTTCACTTAAAATGCAGGATCCCAAAGAAGTTGCACGACGACCTATTCGCTTTTTTAGTTTTGATCTGTTATTGGAGGATTCTCAGCCGCTTACCCAACTGGAAAAGATGCAGATGTTGTCTGAGTTCGGGCTCCCGGTATGCGAGTACTATCAAAAGTGTAAGAATATTGATGAAGTCCACCAGCAACTTGATGAGTGGAAGGAGCTAAGACACAACCTGCCTTTTGAAACGGATGGGGTTGTGATTAAAGTCAATGAGGATAAATTCAGGTCCCAGCTTGGCTCAACTTCAAAAGCACCCCGCTGGGCTATCGCCTATAAGTTTGAAGCCGAACAAGCTACTACCACCATTAATGATATCAGCCTGCAGGTAGGACGATTGGGCAAGATTACACCCGTAGCCGAACTTAAGGCAGTAGAGCTGGCCGGAACAACGGTTAAACGAGCATCACTGCATAATGAAGATGAGATCCATCGCAAGGATATCCGTCCGGGAGATCGCGTAGTTGTAGAAAAAGCAGGTGAAATTATTCCCCAGATCGTTAGTGTCGTTAATCCGGATCGGGAAGATCGCAATCCACCATTTAAGATGCCGAAAGACTGCCCGGCCTGTGGACATGAGCTAACAAAACTTGGGGATGATGTAGATTGGCGCTGTACTAACGCTGAGTGTCCCCCACAAATCCGTCAGCGTATTGCTCATTTTGCTTCCCGGGATGCAATGGATATTGAAGGACTCGGGGAAAAAGTGGTTGACCAATTGGTTTCGGAAGGACTGATCAAAAATTATTCAGATCTATATGAGCTCAACAAAGAGCAACTTCTGCCTCTTGAACGCATGGCCGAAAAAAGTGCTCAAAATTTATTATCAGCCATAGAAAAAAGCAAAGAGCAATCCTTAGATAGACTCATTTATGCCCTGGGAATCCGCTTTGTTGGCAAAACAGTTGCCCGTGACCTTGCCAATGCTTTTGGAACAATGGAGGCACTTATCAAGGCGGATGAAGAGGGCATCTCAGAAATCGATGCTATAGGCCCTAAAATAGCGGAATCAGTGGTTGCTTTCTTTAATGATGAGTCCAACTTAAAAATGGTCTACTCCCTCAAATCAGCAGGGCTTACTTTTAAAAAAGAAGGGGATAAACAAAAAACACAAAAACTAGCAGATAAAACCTTTGTCCTTACCGGTAGTCTGCCTGATTTTACCCGGAAAGAAGCTACCCAAAAAATTGAAGAGCATGGTGGCCGGGTTACCTCCTCCGTAAGTGGAAACACCGATTACTTGCTGGCAGGTGATTCTCCCGGAAGCAAATATGAGAAAGCCCAACAACAAAATATTCCTATCCTCAATCAAAATGACTTTCTAAAACTTATTGAATAAACCACTGCAGCAGTGTATTGGGAAACACCGCGTAATAAATTGTAAGTTGGTATAATTTGTTAATCAAAGTATCTTGCAGGTACATTTTAATGTCTATCAGGTAGTACGATCTCTTGAAAGACAGATCTAAAGATATTTATGAGTATTCTTGAAAAACTTGGGCTGGCCCCTAAAAAACAGCGGAAGATTCCTGTAATCGGGGAAAAGAAAAAGCAACAAGAGCAGTCTTCCACTCTGCAAAACAATATCTATATTCGCTCTCTTATTATACTCGGCTTTTTGGGAGTATTAATTGCTTCCATCCCACAGACAAGCTTTAAAGAACCTATAAATTATAGTGTTGGAGAACCATGGAGGGCTGACAATTTAACTGCTCCCTTTACCTTTCCGATTAAAAAAGATCAGGAAACCATTGCACAGGAGCGCGAAAACATCAGAGATGCTACGCTCCCGATTTATAACATCGATCCCCAGGCAAATGTACAAATACAGAACCGGCTTGACTCACTATACCAAAGCCTGGATTCTGTTTTTGACCGTTACGAACAGTGGCAAATAGCCAAAGAAGATACTGCTACTGATAGCCGATCAGACAGTCTTCAGTTTGTAAACATGAAAAATAATGCTCCCTTGGACTTTTCAGAAGATACCTGGGACGCTCTATTAGCCCATTATGAGCAAACGGAGATCCAGAATCAGCCTGCAAATTCTAATTTTAATATCCGTAATAATTTTGTTCTCAATGTCTTGAGAAGCCAGATTAATGACATCACAGAACAGCTACTTGAAGAAGGAATTATTGATACTTCCAAAAGTGCTCTGGAAAAAAACAAAGTGATTGTCCGTGATCTCAAAGAACG
>CAYXVW010000019.1:11182-18612 GCA_964468695.1 uncultured Balneolaceae bacterium
ACGTACTGAACGAACACGTAATGTCGCTAATCTTTACGATATAAAAGAGTCTATAGCATTTGCTCAGCAAACCTTATCTAAAACTTTTACTGAGGAAATTGTATCTGCCGGTACAACAATATTTGAACAGGTTATTCAACCGAATATTCTTTACGATCCTGTAGAAACCCAAAGCCATATCAAGGAAGCCCTGTCAGAAGTATCTACCACACAGGGAGCAGTAGCCCAGGGACAGGTTATTATTCGAAAAGGGGACATTGTTAACGAAGAAAAATTAACCATGCTTGAAAGCCTGGCGGAAGCGCGTTCCCAAAATGCCACTACTATGGAGCGCTGGCTACGCTACGGGGGAGATATTATAGCCGTAATAGCTATTGTCACCATCTTTTTCTTCTATTTGTACCTTTACAGGCGTTATATATTTACAAATAATGCCCTGCTCCTGCTGGTACTCATTGCAATGTCAATTATTTGTATAGGCAGCTCTATTGTCTACGAGCTAGATACAATTTCATCCTATATTGTACCGGTAGCTATTGCCCCCATTATTCTCACCATCATATTTGATTCCAGGGTAGGACTACTGGCAACTATTACACTTGCGCTACTCACCGGACTTATTGACGGCAATAATTTTGAACACGTAACGGCAACTACGGTTGCGTGTAGCCTGGGCCTATTCTCAGTTCGTGATATTAAAAAACGTTCGCAGTTTTTCTTTACCACTCCCGGCATCGTATTTTTATCGTATACTATTGTTGTGATAGCCTTTAGCATGACGGCTTTTCAGGGATGGACAGCACTGGCCAATGAGCTGTTTTTTATAGCGATTAATGCCATTTTTATCCTGTTTACCTATCCACTTATTCTCTTATTTGAAAAAACATTTAATGTTACTACTGACTTTACTCTATTAGAACTGAGCGACACCAATTTGCCGTTACTAAAGGAACTTATGACCAAAGCTCCGGGCTCGTTCCATCACAGCCTGCAGGTATCTAACCTGGCGGAAGCGGCAGCAGGAGCCATCGGCGCCAATAGTTTGCTGTGTCGTGTTGGAGGACTTTATCACGATATCGGTAAAATGGAGAACCCTGGCTACTTTACAGAGAACCAAACCGAAAGCAATGAACATGACAAGCTGAAGCCCCGAATGAGTGCCTTGGTTATCAAAGCCCATGTATCCAATGGGGTTAAAATAGCAGAAGAGCATAAACTGCCGGAAATCATTATTGACTTCATCAAAACACATCACGGTACTTCCCTTATTAAATTTTTCTGGGATAAAGCACAGGAAAATGCCGATGAGGATAAAAAAGAAATTCGGGAAGAAGATTTTCGCTATGACGGTCCTCTCCCCCAAACTAAAGAGACAGGCATCCTGCTACTGGCTGACTGTGTTGAAGCCTCCTCCCGGGCCATGAAAGACCCCAATTATCAAAAGCTCGAAAACCTTATTGATAAAATGATTGAGACTCGTGTGAGTGAAGGTCAACTTAGTAAGACCCCCCTTACCTTCAAGGACCTTACTACTATTAAGGAAACATTCCTTAATATTTTAGTCGGTATTTATCACAGCCGCGTCGAATACCCGGATGAAGAAAAAGAAAGTGAATCAACTGATCAGCCTTCGAAAGAGAAAAAGCCAGATAGATCGAAAATTTCGGAAGGAAAACATGCCGAAGAAAAAGAAGATGGGGATTCTATTCCACCTGTTGATGAGTACTATAACTCATAATATACCATGCACTACGAGGAAGAATTACAACGCTATCTGCAGTTTATTAAGCTTGAAAAAAGTCTCTCTGAAAATTCTGTTTTTTCCTACAAGAATGACCTCCAGCGATATCTGAGATTTGTTGCCCGTGACCTGCGCATTCATAATCTAAATGGGGTCACTCTTCAACATATAGAACAATATATAGAAGAACTTTCTGCAATGGATCTAGCGGTAAGTTCTATTGCACGAAATATTTCTAGCATCCGCGGGTTCCATGAATTTGCTGTGGTGGAGGGAATGGCAGAAGCCAATCCGGCAGAACTGATTGAACTTCCTCAAAAAACGAAAGAACTACCTGATGTATTAGATCCGGATGAAATTGCTGCGCTTATTGACAGTCCCAATCGCGGAACTGATGCGGGTATCCGCAATGCAGCCATAATGGAAACCCTTTATGCCACGGGCATGCGCGTCAGCGAATTGACGGGACTTGAACTAAATAACCTCATCTTTGAAATCGGATTTATCCGCGTACTGGGAAAAGGAAATAAGGAACGGTTGGTCCCGGTTGGAGAAGCCGCTCAATTAGCCATCGAACACTATATTGAGACTGTACGACCAAAATTTCAGAGTGATAAAAATCCCCAAAAAGCCCAAAATAAAGTTTTCCTCAGTCAGCGGGGCAATCCACTGTCGCGCATGAGCATCTGGAATATTGTCAACGATGCCGCGGAACGGGCCGGAATTGAAAAGAATGTATATCCCCATATTTTCCGTCACTCCTTTGCCACTCACCTTTTAGAAGGCGGTGCTGACCTGCGCGCCGTCCAGGAAATGCTGGGACATTCTTCGATCATTACTACAGAAATCTACACTCATGTCGATCGATCACTGCTGCACCAGGTGCATAAAGAATTTCATCCCCGGGCCTAGAACCTTGCCAATAGGTAACATAACAGCTATTATTTTTTGTAACACCCAAAAGAGCGTATATATTTAAAAAGGTCGTTGGAATACTTAAAAGTACTGATTCGGGGATAATGAAAAAAAAGTCAGAGGTTACCAATCTGTTAATAAAAGTTCAACAGGGTGATGAAGAAGCCTATGACCAACTTTTCCCACTTATCTACAAGGAATTAAAACGACTGGCCTATTCCCAACTTCAATCGGAACATGGAGAGGTTACCATCTCGGGAACCGAATTAGTTCACGAAGTTTATATAAAGATGATCGACCAGGAGGCTATTGAGGCTAAAAACAAAAGTCATTTCATGGCCATTGCCGCCAGGTGCATGCGTCAAATATTGGTTGATCATGCCCGTAAAAAGAAAGCAGAAAAACGCGGGGGAGATCAAAAAGACGTTACCTACGTTGACCAGTTGTTAAAAGTCCATCAGGAGTCGGAACAAATCATCGACCTTGATAAAGAACTCGATAAGCTTGCTCAGCTGGATCAACGAATGGCCGATGTTGTAACACTCCGTTTCTTTGGACAGATGACCGTTCATGCTACGGCAGATGCTTTGGGAGTTTCCGAACGAACAGTAAAACGAGACTGGGCTAAAGCCCGGGGATGGCTCTACAAGGAATTAAAAAAGAAAGAGAGTAAATAGGGTCTTGAACATTATGGATCAGCAAGAGTGGGAAAAAATAAATAACATTGTAGATACCGCACTTGAACTAACAAAGGAAGAACGAGACGCCTATATACAGGAACAATGCAAGGGAGACAAGCAGCTCAGGCAGGATGTTACCGCTCTTATTGATGCTATCGAACAATCTGATACTGAAGGCTTTCTGGAAGATCTTGGCGATTACCAGCATCAACTTGCTCAGGAAGTTTTAAATAAAGACCTCTTGAAGAATGAAGCTGCTCTTATCGGTACCACCATAGACAGCTATGAACTTATTGAACTCATCGGTCACGGCGGCATGGGCTCTGTATTTTTAGCTAAAAGAGCGGATGATGCTTACAAACAACGGGTAGCCTTCAAAGTACTACGTCGTGGCATGCATACCCCTTCAAATGTAGCCAGATTCAGACGTGAGCGACAAATACTGGCGAAGTTGAATCATCCCAATATTGCCCGCCTTCTGGACGGTGGGTTAACCCCGGAAGGGTTACCTTATCTCGTCATGGAGTACGTAGAAGGAAAGTCTTTATTCGAATATTGCGATCGACATTCCTTTTCCATTGAAGAACGGATCCAGCTCTTCCAGTCCATATGCCGCGCCATACAGCATGCCCACAAAAATGCTATCATTCATCGGGACCTAAAACCATCCAATATTTTAGTCACGGAAAAAGGAGAAGTCAAAATTCTCGATTTTGGTATTGCAAAATTACTTGAGCCCGAAGACCCGGAACAACCCCTTTACCAGACCCAAACGGGGGCTCGCCTGCTTACCTTTGGCTATGCGGCACCGGAACAAATAGAAAACGGGATTATTACCACTGCCACAGATATTTATACACTCGGCATTGTATTTTATGAGTTGCTTTGCGGGGCATCTCCATTTGACTTGGAGGGAAAAAAGCTGACAGAAATTGAAAAAATGATCCGGACAAAATCTCCTTTATCGCCCCGGAAAAAGTTTTTGCAATTACCAGAGGATATCCGACAACAGGAAGCACGATTTCGTCATACTACCCCTTCTTCACTTAGTCAAAGCTTAAAAGGTGATCTGGATGCTATTGTACAGAAAGCGTTGCGGAAGGAACCAGAAGAACGATACGATTCTATTGAACAATTTTTGGAAGATCTCCGACGCCATGAACAAAGTAGACCAATTATTGCCCGAAAGGACACGTTGCGTTACAAAACAAAAAAGTTCATTAAAAGGCATCAATCAGGATTGGCAGCAACAGTGGGTTTTATACTCCTGATTGTTTTATTTTCTGCCATTTATACCTGGCGCATAACCCAAGAACGAAACAGGGCCCGGTTACAGGCAGAAAAGGCACAAGAGACTTCCGAATTCTTAGTTAATCTCTTTTCTGCTAGTAATCCCGCTGAAACGCATGGAGAAACGGTACCCGTCAGATCAATTCTGGAAGAGGGACTCAACCAAATTGATCAACTCGATGAGAAACCAGAAGTTCAAAGCCAAATGTTGCATACTATGGGGAAGGTTTATACAAACCTGGGAGAATATGACAAAGCCGAAAAACTGTTAGATCGTGCACTAAATATCCAAACCAATGTAAATGGTGAATTTAATACCGAAGTTGCATCTATCTATAATGATCTTGGCGGATTACACCAAAAAACCCAAGAGGTCCAGCAAGCAGAACCATTTTATGCCAAAGCACTGGATATCCGAAAAAAAATACTGGGTCCCAATGATATTCGGTATGCGGAAACACTTAGTGATCTGGGCGCATTGATGAGATTCAAGGGTAATCTCGACTCAGCGAGAGTACTCTATAACAGGGCTCTTGAAATTAGACAAAATAATTTAACTCCCAATCATCCCGATATTGCCAACAGCCTGAATAATCTGGGCGTCTTGGAAAAATCAAAAGGAAATTTGGAAACAGCCAGGCAGTATTATCAAGAGGCTCTCGAAATCAGGCGAAATCATTTTGGCGATGTTCATCCTAAAGTCGCCAACCTCAAAAATAATTTGGCTGTTCTATACAGGACAATGGGTAAGTTTGATTTGGCAGAAACTTATTATACAGAAACACTTGAAATTCGAAAAGAAATCTATGGACTTAATCATCCCCTCACAGCCCAGAGTTTCAACAATTCTGCGGGCTTTCTGCTGGACAGAAAGCAATATAATAAAGCGGAAGAAAACTATCGGCAAGCCTTGAAAATCCGTAAAAACATATTAGGTAAAACCCATATACAAACAGGAACCAGTTACAATAACCTGGCAAATGTACTCTTTGAAAAAAAACAGTTTGAATCCGCCGAACAGGCTTACCGTAAAGCTTTAGATATCTACGAATCTGAACTGGGAGAGAAGCATCGCTATGTTGGTATTGTAAAGTCAAATCTGGGCAAAGTACTAACTGCACAAAATAACTTTGACCGTGCTGCAACCATATTTGATGAAGCGCTCTCCATACTTCAAAACAGCTACAGTTCCGAAAATTTAAGCTTTGCGAACCTGTACAGCAACCAAGCAACATTGGCAATCAAAAAGGAGAACCTAAATAAAGCTACGCAATTACTTGAAGACGCTTTAGAAATACGAAATGAATTACAAGGAGCCGAGCACCCAGATTTTCAACAAGATGTTAAACAGTTAAGTAATATTTATAGACGGCTTGGATTAAATACCCGTGCAGATTCCCTGGCAAAAGCTTTTTCATTGAAATAATATTCCCCAACATAGTTTCTAATTCTGCCTTCTTATCTTCTGCAACCTCTTGTCTTATTCAGGTAAAAGCCCCCAGTGGCTTTCATACCACTGAGAGCATCATGAATATCTAGAAACCCTCATCTCCATCCAAATCCAAATGGATTATTAATCAGCTAACTTAAAATCCTTCAGCAAACTGGAGGAGATTTTGTGCTGCACTGCCATGATAAGGGCTGGCCAGCTGTGTACTCAGATTGGAATGGCCTCTTTGCCACCATCCCCAACTGGTTTCACCATTAATATAGCAACTGGGACAATTCTCAAAAGCAACAACCCAGGGACCTCCACTTGCTCCCCCGGTCATATCACAATCAACAATGGCGGAAGTACGGGGACCTGGATTTGATCCGACACCATCTGCTCCATCAAATGGCGCAAAGCATTCCCACATCTTCTGTCCGCTGAATAAATTACCGGAACCAGGATAACCAAGCACTCTCCAGTCCTGGCTTCGCTGAGCGTTAAACATCCATCCAAGGGATCCGGTGACGGAGGCAATAGACCGTTCGTCACGTCTTTCAACGACAACGGCACCTAAGTCATAATTGCGGTTACCCCCCGAATGCCAGGCAACAATCGTTGTTTTGACACGGGCTGACCATCTTCCCATAGGCTCATCGCCATCTTCATAGGCGGGAATAAAAATCCAACGATCATGCCAATCTTCCTCTCCTTGTTCAGATACACAATGGCCTGCGGTCCAAACCACGCTCCGGTTCTCCGATGCTATTACCGCAGCGCTACATGAAAACCAATTGTCATCTTTTGTGAAGAATACTTTCCCGACTGTTCGGTATGGATATTGAGTATAGTCCTCGCTAACCTGAGAAGCATCACGTACCTGCGTATCTTTATTGAGGTTTTCAGCAACACTTCCCTGAGTTGTTTCAGGCGGATTACCTTCCCTTTGCATTAATTCCACGGATTCTCCAGGTACATCATAGTTAGGTTGTGTACCTGGTGGATCTTCCTCTTCATGGCTTTCCCACTCAGGCTGATACGGTTCAGCTTGCTGTAATCGCTCAGCAGTCCAGAAATCCCGGGCTTCAGCAGCCTCTTCAGCTGAAATCTCCTGATTGACAAACTCTACTTCTTCTTGTCTCTCCTCTTCTTCCTCTGCCTGTTCCTCGGTAATATCACAGGCGGTGGCTCCAAACAACAGGAATAAACCTGCAAATAAAATACCACCCTGCTTAAGAATAAACCGAATATAAGAGAATGGATAAAAATTCTTCGTTGAGAAGTATCTTCTTTGTGTTTCCATGAAGGTCACCTCTTGAATTTAATTTGAACCATTGATTTGTTTTTCAATTCTTCCACATAGTACTATGCGTAA
>CAYXVW010000020.1:0-8333 GCA_964468695.1 uncultured Balneolaceae bacterium
GTCGGGAAACCGGCCCGGGCAGAACGCTCGGCTTGGATCTGTGGATTTGTAAATACAGCTTTTTTGGTCCTGATCGGAATCTCCTTTTTCCTGTTTTCCGAAAACCTGATCCGATTGTTTACGCCGGAAGTTCATGTCATTGCCATTGGAGCGCGATGCCTTAAAATTATTGCCGTTGGATACCTTTTTTATGGGTGGGTATGGTTATGGTTCAGGCATTTAACGGGGCCGGAGATACGGTAACTCCTACAGGGCTTAACTTCATCTGTTTCTGGATGATCGAAATTCCACTGGGATGGTTCCTGGCGATGAGTCTTGATATGCGGGAAGATGGGGTATTTTGGGCCATCGTAATTGCAGAATCCATATTCGGTATACTCGGAATGTGGGTTTTCTCCAGAGGAAGATGGAAGAATAAAAAAGTTTGAACCACTAAGTAGCTAGAAAAAGTAGAAGGTAGAAACCTTTAACGTTCAGCCTATAACCGGATATGTGAGTGGATAAAGGGAAGCGGCTGCATGTTGCCTGACTAAATCTTATGCGCCTATTTTTTTTCTGCCCCTGACATCTGACTGCTACATAAAAAAGTTATCCTAATAACTTTCTCTAAGTTATTGGTATAACTTTTACCCTCTCATCAAGATAACTTATTGAAAGTCATTATAATGACTCTTACTGTCTCCTTAAGGTAACTCAGAGGCTGTTCCGGTTAGTAGGCAGATACAAGTAGGTATGATTGCATTGTTTTGCTTCGGGAATACTGCGATTATTCACTGCAGGAGATATTTTCCTGTTCTTCATCCCAGCAGGCTTTTTCCCCGTTGTTGATATCAGGAGCGATAATGTATCCGGCCTTTGTATCTACATTCCATTGTATGATGGTGGTTTCATCCGTATCTGCATTGTAAAATTCTATCGTCTTCAAAACGCCGTCGAAGCTATAATCGATATAACTGCCTGCTGCTACCGATAGATCAGAAAGGATCTCTAATCTTATCTGGGTACTATCTCCCTGAATATCCCAGTCAATTTCGGAGAGTTTCTGATCATCTTCTTCGGAATCCTTTAATCCGTAATAGGTCCACACGCCCTGTGCTCCTTCATTCTGGGTTGTACCGCCGAACACCAAGTGGTCTTCCAGGTCCAGATGCTCTGCGGTTACAAGGAAGGACCAGTTAACAGCAGAAGAGGAAATGCGCTCGGCAATAAGTCGTACGTCAAAGTTATTGGTATTCGCTGAGTACTGGTAACTCCATTCCCACTGCTGCTCTTCATTGAGCTGGGCAACGGTATCTTGGGCCGCTTCCAGCAGGTTTTTAGGAATGAGAAGGTGCGCTTCTATAATTTTTTTCATAAAACCAGCCCGAAATACCGCCTGAACAAAATAATCGGTATCGTCGGTTGTTATGCTGCTCTTAGACTGGGGACTTTCCGTAAGGGTAGACATATCTATATCCATTGACGCTGCCGGAGGAAGCTCCGGGGGCTCATCAGTAAAAGAAGAAGGATCATCAGAGCAGGAGATAAACAGGATGCAGGTCAATGCGAATAGTAATAGTCGCTTTATCATCGGTATAAAAAGTTTTGATTGCTGTTTGGCCTATATATTATATACCGAATTGATGGAAAATTGTTCTCTATGTCTGAATAATTTTAAAGCGTACAGCATAAATAATGCCAAGTATCATCCTCCCGATGCTACAGGATGACATAGAACTGTTTTAACCGCTAAATATATTACCTTAGCTGAAATGAGCCACGGAATTATTGATCGTTTCCAGCGTACTGCGCAGAAGTTTTTCATCCATAATAAGGGGAGGAGCCAACCGTACCAGCGTATCAGAATGGAGGGTCCATCCTAGAATTATACCCTTTTTAAAGCATGCTTCCACCACTTTTTGGGTCAGATCCCGATCCTGTAGCTCCATACCCAGCATGGCTCCCTGTCCCCGAACCTCAGAAATAGCATTTGCCGTGAGTATTTCCCGGGTTATCCGTTCTATCTGATGAGCTTTGGCGCCGTAATTGCCGTCTAATAGTTCCCGAAGGGTAGCATGGGCGGCGGCTGAAGAAACCGGATGTCCTCCGAAGGTGGTTACGTGATTCAGCGGAGGATCGTACATAAAGGATTTGAATATATCCGAAGAGGAAACAAAAGCTCCCATAGGCATACCCCCGGCCATCGCTTTTGCCAGGCAAAGGATATCGGGAACGACCTCGTAATGTTGAAATGCAAAAAGAGATCCCGTGCGATAAAAACCCGTTTGAATTTCATCAAAAATAAGCAGCGCCCCCATCTCATCACATCGCCGGCGCACGGATTTTAGCCACTCTTTGTCAGCGGGGATAATACCACCCTCACCCTGAATGGGTTCCATAATGACTGCGGCAGTATCTTCATCAATGGTATCCAGGTTGGTGTGGGAGTTAAATTCTAAAAAATGAACGTCGGGCAGCAAGGGGAGATAGGGATCCCGGTAAACATCACGTCCGGTAACGCTTAGCGATCCGTGCGTATCTCCGTGATAGCCGTGGTGAAAGCCGATCAGTTTGTGACGGCCGGTATGTTTTTTAGCGAGTTTCAGGGCGCCTTCATTGGCCTCTGTGCCGCTGTTAACGAAATAAACGCGGTCCAGGCTATCCGGCAGCTGGGAGGTCAGCAGCTGAGCATACTCAGACTGTGGTTTTTGGATATATTCTCCATAGACCATTACGTGCAGGTGACGATCAACCTGCTCCTTTACTGCTTCAACGACTGCGGGATGGCGGTGCCCCAAGCTGCTTACCGCTATGCCTGAAATGAAATCGATATACTTTCGACCGTCAATAGTAAAAATATAACATCCTTCGGCGCGTTCTACTTCCAGTCCCATCGGGGCGTCGCTGGTTTGAGCTACGTGTTTATAAAAAGCAGATTTTTGATCCACAAGCAGAGAAATGTTTTTAATGATTAATGGTAATGGGTATAATACGGTTTGTTAAAACCTTAATTTTTAAATGCGTTGAGCCTCCTAATGATGAAAGATAAACTCAGATATTCGACTTTGAAAAATATATTTATTGGCGTACTGGCCGTCCTTTTTGGCCTTTCCGCAACTGCATTTGTATTTAATGAAAAATCTTCCCCACAACCAGAAGAGGAGTGGATTACGCTTTTTAACGGAGAAAACCTGGATGGGTGGACTCCAAAGTTTACCGGCCACGATCTGGGCGTCAATTATAATAATACCTTTCGAGTGGAAGATGGACTCCTGACGGTATCCTATGAGGACTGGGATGAGTTCCAGGGAGAGTTCGGACATCTGTTTTACAAAGATTCTTTTTCGAACTATAAAATACGCGCCGAATACCGGTTTATCGGTGAGCAGGTTAAAGGAGGAGAAGGATGGGCTATCCGCAACAATGGGTTGATGCTGCACGGTCAGGATCCCGAAACGATGGCAAAAGACCAGGAATTCCCGGTTTCTATCGAAGTCCAGTTGCTGGGTGGCAATGGTGAAGATCCGCGTTCCACGGCGAACCTTTGTACCCCCGGAACAAACGTGGTGATGGATGGAGAACTGTTTACGCCTCACTGTACATCTTCCGATTCTGAAACCTACCATGGCGATCAGTGGGTAACCGTAGAAGTGGAAGTCCGCGGAAGCGAGGTTGTCAAGCATTATGTAAACGGGGAGCAGGTAATGGATTATACTGAGCCCCAATATGACGAGCGGGATGGCACGGCCCAGCCGCTGATTGAGGGAGATAACCTGTTAATCGACAGCGGAACCATATCCATACAGGCAGAAAGTCATCCCACGCAGTTCCGTAAAATTGAAGTATTGCCGCTGGATGGATAGGTTGCCTTTAATATTGCAAAATATTGAACATTGAATTTAAGCTAAATAAAGCAGAGAGGATGAATTTATAGATCTTGATGAGTTATACAGCCATTGTCATATCATCTGTATTATTGATCAGCAGCTGTGGTAGTTCGGAAGAGAGTAAAGAGAGTCAACACCGCAGTACTGCTGATTCCATTGAAAAAACAGAAAATATGTCCGATACCAAAGCCGATACCATTCCAACTCCGGAACCACCCGGACCCGGACTGGCACCGGGACAGGCTGAGATTAAAGCTGAAGTTCTTGAAATTGTAGAGGAGAAAGAGAAAGATAGAAAGTTGATCCAGTTACAAATACGAGAGGTCTTGGAGTACGGCCGGACTACCTCTCCAATAGCAACGGATGATACTCTTACTGTTCCGTTCAGGAAGACAGAATATAATTTAAAAACCGGCCAACAGATTACCATAATACTCCAACAGAATATTAAGTCAGCAGAAAATACCTCTATATCTGATTGGTCGTTAGTAAAGGTTAAAGATTAATTAGCTAAAAACGCATGAGCAATACCGTTACCAAACGCATAACTTATATTTCGGGAGTGATATTATTGCTCCTGGCAGGAACACTCTATTATTATTCTGCTTCTGTTCCGCCGGATAAAGAAACAGAACTGGCTGATCAGATTGAGGGACAGCTGGATAAAATGGATCGGGCCGAGAAGAAAGTAGCTCGGTCCGAATACTTTTTTAAGCTGATGCGCGATCCGGCAACCAATTCTATTCCTCCAAATATCCGGAACCGGGAGCTCGATTTTGCGCGCACCCTGCCCAGCATAGAACAGGTTCAAAGCCGCATGAAGGCGAAAGATCCTACGTTCCAGGCTGTGGACTACAGTTGGGAGCAGGCAGGCCCCTTTGATGTGGGCGGACGTACCCGTGCACTGGCCGTTGATCAGCGGGATCCAAATATAGTATTGGCCGGTGGCGTTTCTGGAGGCATGTGGAAATCTACGGATGGAGGAAACAGCTGGAATCTGATGACACCGGATCTTGCTAATTTAAGTGTAACCTCGGTTGCCCAGGATCCCAATAATCCGGATACCTGGTACTATACTTCAGGTGAGGTAATTGGTAATTCAGCGGGAGCAACAGGAGCGGCTTATTACGGGGAGGGCGTTTACAAATCGACAGATAACGGAAATACGTGGAGCCTTCTGCCCCAAGCCAGCTCTAATACCAAAGGACTGGTTGATCCTTTTAACACCGTAAGCCGCGTTGTGGTAAACCCGGTTACCAGTTCCGTATTTATAGCAAGCACGGGATTTGGTATCTATCGCTCTACGGATGGAGAATCTTTTTCAGGCCCTATAGTGGGTGAATCCGGGGAGCAACTTTTTACCGATATTACAATAGCATCAGACGGAACACTGGCGGCCACTATTTCCGAAGCTGATTTCGATGATCAGCAGTCAACGGATCCTTCTCATAGCCACGATCCGGGCATATTTGTTTCTACAGATGACGGAAATAGTTGGACAAATGTAACGCCAGATGCTTTTCCTGAAACCTACCGTCGAAGCGTATTGAGCTTTGCCCCAAACAATCCCGATGTACTATATGTGTTTACACTGAAGGGTATAAATAATACTGAAAATCAGGGAGTTAGTTTTTTTAAGATAAATCTGGCGACTGGTGATCAGCCGGAAGATCGGGCCGGGAATCTCCCGGATTTCCGTGATGACAGCGGAGAGGGTTCGGGCTATGTAGAACTGCAGGGCGGTTACAATATGGAGGTGGCAGTAAAGCCGGATGATGAAGATTATGTGTTTGTAGGTGCGACGAATCTTTTCCGGTCGACCGATGGTTTCGCGACCTCACCTTCTGGAGGATATGACGGGGAAAATGAAGACCAAAAAGATCAATATTGGATTGGGGGATACAATAAAAACAATGGCTTTGCTTCCTATCCGGGCCAGCACCCGGACCAGCACCGGTTTGTATTTCCGCAGCCTGAGACTAATCCCAACTTAATGTGGGCGGGGCATGACGGTGGATTAAGCTATACCAGTGATGTTACCGCTTCATCGGTAAGCTGGGAAGAACGTAATGAAGGATATGTAACCACGCAGTTTTACTCATCTGCTATACCTAAGTCATCTGATGATGAAGTGCTTTCGGGAGGGACTCAGGATAACGGAACCCCTTATTTTCCACTGGCAGGAACCGTTAGTCAGTCTACCCAGGATATTTCTTCCGGTGATGGAGGGTATGCTTACTTTACGGAAAACTATCTCTATGTCTCCCAGCAAAATGGCGCAGTAATTCGATGGGAAAGAGATTTTAGTGGTTTCGCCTATGTTTATCCTGCTTCGGCAGATGGCCAATTATTTATTCATCCATATGAGATTGATCCGAATGATGAGAATATCATGTATTACCCGGAAGGAAATCATATCTGGCGCAATACCAGTGTGGATGATATTTCCAATGATAACTCCAGTGATGGGGCAACAGAAGGGTGGGAAGAACTAACGGATATTTCCGTTGGAGGAGGCTATTCTATTTCTGCTTTGGAAGTCACAACAATTCCGGCCAATGTGTTATATCTGGGAGGATATTCTCCTAATGGACAGCCAGTCATTCAACGTCTTGAGAATGCCCATACTGCTACAGATGGATTAACGGATGTATCCTTGCCAAGCAATTCCGAGCTAAATGGAGCCTATATCAAAGACATTGCGGTTAACCCTGCTAATGGCAATGAAGTTATGGCGGTACTTTCCAATTATCGTATTACTGGCCTATTTCACAGTACCGACGGGGGACAGAATTGGACCGCGATTGAAGGGAACCTTACAGGGAATGACAGCAATCCGGGTCCCTCGCTTCGCACTGCTGCCATTATTCCGGCGGAAGGGGGAACCGTTTACCTACTGGGTACCAGTACGGGACTTTATTCTACCCAAAATCTGAACGGTTCTAATACCGAATGGGGGCAGGAAGCCGAAAGTGTAATTGGGCATGTAGTTACAGAACATATCGCTGCTAGAATTTCTGATGGGGATGTGGCGGCCGGCACGCACGGTCGCGGCATGCTTTTTGGAGATTTCGGAGGAACGATCGCCGGAAATTTCCCTTCTATAAATCTGGATGTTGCCGAAAAACAGGTGGGGGAAGAGCTGGTTATCAATGCTGTAAACTTTGAGTTCAGTTCTACCTTATCTGAGAATGAAGTGACCTTAACGGATATTTATAACGATGAAAGTAAAGAGACCCAAGCTGAAGTCATTAGTGTATCAGAAGATAATTCGTCACTTACTATTGAAGTTCCACGGGATGCAACTTTGCCTGAGGCAGAGGATCAGGAGGTACAGCTTAAAGTAACATCCGGAGATACAGAGCCTGCTGCCGTAACATTCACTATTTTACCACCCGGCAACTTTGCCTTGTATCAGAACTATCCCAATCCTTTCCGTGGAACAGCTCATATTCCTTTTGATGTATCCAGTGATAGCAAGGTGACGCTTGAGGTTTATTCGATCAACGGCCGGAAGGTCAAGGAGCCCATTTGGCAGGAAAGCTTTAATGCAGGTTCATATGACCAGCAGATCGATCTGTCCGGGCTGGCAAGTGGGATCTATATCTATCGATTGGTCGCCCAATCTGGAAACCAAACGCAGATGGAATCGATGAAAATGACCCTGATCAAATGAGAATTTTAAAACCTGTCAGTGTTTCGATTTCGTGAGGCCTGACAGCGTTTTGAACATAATTGGATTAGGTCCATTCGTTGATCAATTCGGTGAACTCTGCTTGTATATCTTCGGTCCCGTTATCGGCATACCATTTATGTAGCTTTTCGCCCCATTCTTTGTTGCTGATTTCCGAATCATTTTTCCACTTCATCGCTTTTTCCTGGGCTTCCTCAGGTCGAGGGCCCCAGCTGCCGATTTCTTCCAGTGTTTCCGCATCAAGGCAGATCAGCTTTGGAATAGAGCGCCCACCGTTCGTAAGGTATTGATCCATTATATCCAGGTGTTCATCCCGGAGAATTAGCTTGAGATCAATATGGTCGTTTTGATTGCTCATTTTCGCAATTACCGGAATGTTTTGTGCCGCATCGCCGCACCATGCTTCGGTAAGCACCAGCCAGATCCATTGTTGCTCCACCGATTCTAGCGCTTCTTTAAGTTCAGCTTTCAGAGAGGTCTGTTTATCAAGGCGGTTCATGCGGTGAACATTCATTTTGGTGTATTTCACCATTCCTTCCGAATGATTTGAACCGGTGGTTTTATTTTCGCTCAGGAGGTTATCGATCATGGTTCGATATTCCTCATAACTCATCGCCTGCTCAATAATGGTTGGGGTAATTAGCTGTTCTGCTGTTTCGCTCATAATTAAATTGGGGTACTTATTTTTTGCCTTGCTTTTAGCTTTGAGGGAGGGACAACGGTTTTACTGCAAAAACCATTCAACAAACGACAGGGAATTTAAAAAGTCGGGG